>JADLBG010000099.1 GCA_020847895.1 Bryobacterales bacterium | reverse complement strand
GGGTGGGGATGTCGCATCGCGTCAAGCATTATCCTTCGCAGCTTTCGGGCGGTCAGCAGCAGCGTGTTGCCGTCGCCCGCGCCCTGGTCGGCGAGCCATCCATCCTGCTGGCGGACGAACCCACGGGAAACCTGGATTCGGCAAACGGCGAGGCGGTGATGGAACTCCTGAGGGAATTACATCGCGGGGGCGCCACCATTTGCATGGTGACACACGACCCGCGCTACGCGCGCCACGCCGACCGCTCGATCCACCTGTTTGACGGGCGGATTGTCGAGGAAAATGTGGAGGTTGTCTGATGAACGGCAGACAAGCCCGATCCGGCTGGGTGAGCCGGAACCCTGACTATCTTGCGGTCGCGGCAATTCTACTCTTCGGCGCCGCCGGTTCGGCGATGTCGCATGCCGTCCGCAACCCATTGCTCATCGTGCGGGGAGACCAGTTGACGGACACCGTGCGCCCGCGGGTGTGGGAAATTCGCGATCAAACGCGCCAGGCGAGCGAATGCTTCCGGGAAGAAATTCAACGGCAGCATGAGGAATTCCGCGATCAGTGTCTGCGGATGCGGGAGGAATTAAGCCAGGCGCGGGAGGAATCCCAGTGCTGGCGAAGCGAGGCGCAGCAGTTGCGGGACACAATCCGCCGGCAGGTCCGGTCTGTATTTCGCCGGTCAGCGAACCTGCGTTTGGAGTAGGCGGAGAGCGGCGCCGCGGCATGGCGCATGAACGGCAGGGGTGCGAGAATTGCCCTAATGGAAACTCTCTGGCAGGACATCAGGTATGGAGTCCGCGCGCTGCTCAAGAGTCCCGCGTTCGCCCTGGTCGCGGTGCTCTCGCTGGCCTTGGGGATTGGCGCGAACACGGCGATCTTCACGCTTGTCAAAGCATTATTCCTGCAACCCCTGGCGGTGTTCGAGCCGCAGCGGCTGGTGACCATTTCCAAATTTGATGAGAAACTGAACGGCCTGTACGGGGTTTCCTATCCGACTTTCGAGGATATTCGCAAACATCAGGACGTGTTCACGGGCATGTGCGCGGTGACTCCGGCGAGCCTGATCGCCTCCCGCGGCGGCGGGCTTCCGGAGACCTGGACCGGGGAAGTGGTGACGGAGAATTTCTTCGAGGTCCTTGGGGTGCGGGCGGCCATCGGGCGGACCTTCGGAACGAGCGACGATCCGGCTCCCGGAAGATCTCCGGTGGTGGTGCTGAGCCATGGAACCTGGGTGAGAGAGTTCGGTGCGGAAGGTTCGGTGGTTGGCCGGACGATTTCGGTCAACAGTCAACAGCTTACGGTAATCGGGGTGATGCCGGAAGGATTCAAGGGGTTGAGCACGGTGAGCGAACCGGCGGCGTGGGCGCCGATGTCGATGGCGCGGTGGATGATGGCGCGCCCGGAGGCGGTGGGCGAGCGCAAGGCGTTGTACTTTTCCGTGGCCGCGCGGCTCAAACCGGGCGTGAGCCTGAAGATGGCGGAGCAGGCGATCGCGCCCATCGGGCAGCAACTGGCGGCGGACCATCCGGAAGTAAACGCAGGACGCAGTTTCCGCTTCGCGCCAAGCTCGGAAACCGTGATCCCTCCGCGGATCAGGAGAATCCTCGAGCAGGCGGCGCTGGTGTTGATGGGGGTGGTGGGCCTGGTCCTGATGATTGCCTGCTCGAATGTCGCATCGCTGCTGCTGGTGCGCTCGCGGAACCGGAACAAGGAATTTGCCATCCGGCTGGCAATTGGCGCGGGGGCATGGCGGATTGCGCGCCAGGTGTTGACGGAGAGCCTGATTCTTTCCATTTGCGGGGGAACCGCGGGATTGCTGGTGGCCCGCTGGAGCCGGGATCTGCTGTGGCATTTCCGTCCCCAATGGCTGAACAACGCTTCCTTCGACCTTTCCCTGGACGTTTACGTGCTTTTGTTCACGGCAGGTGTTTCCATCGCCAGCGGGATGCTGTTCGGCCTGGCGCCGGCAATGCGTTCCTGGCGGCGCGACCTGGCGCGGGAGTTGAAAGAGCGGACCTCGCAGACGGCTCCGGAGGCAAGAATATTCGGGCTGCGCAGCCTGTTGGTGATGGGGCAGTGCGCGCTGGCGGTGATCGCACTGGTGGGCGCGGGGCTGTTTACGGCAAGCCTGCGGCAGGCGCAGCATGTGGACCCCGGCTTTGATACGCGAAGCCTGCTCATGGTTCCCTTCCATTTGCAGGCGGCGGGATACTCCGAACAGCAGGGGAGCGAGTTTCACAAGCGGCTTCTCGATCGCGTGCGGGCGCTGCCGGGCGTGCGTTCCGCAAGCCTGGCCACGATCACTCCCCTCGGCCCGGGAGGCTTTCTGCGGGCGGCGATACGCGAGGGTGAGCCGCTCGCCTCCAGAGGGAACATGGTGTTAACGGACACGGTGAGCGCGGAGTTTTTCACAACCATGCGAATCCGCATGGAGGAGGGACGGCCGTTTCTCCAGACGGACGCCGGGGATGCTCCGCGCGTTTTGATTGTGAACAGGAGCATGGCGCGGCGGTTTTGGCCGGAAAAAAACGCGATCGGCCAGCGCCTGCGGTTGAGCGGCGATACGAGCCCGCGGGAAATCGTGGGTGTGGCCGCGGATACGAAATTTTTCCGGCTCAGCGAAGATCAGTATTCCTGCGCCTTCATTCCCCTGTCACAGGAATATATGAGTCCGGTGACGCTGCTGGTGAGTGCCGAGGCGACTCCCGGAGCACTCGAGGGAACTCTGCGGACGGAGGCGCAAGACATGGACCGCCATCTGCCCCTGAGCAAGGTGCTGACGATCCGCGAATTGATTGACCGCTCCTTGTGGGCGCAGCGCACGATGGCTCAACTGCTGGGCCTGTTCGGGCTGTTGGGCCTGCTGCTGGCGGCAATCGGCGTGTACGGTTTGACGGCATATTCGGTGACGCAGCGAACCAGTGAAATCGGCATCCGGATGGCGCTGGGCGCTTCGCCCGCGAATGTGCTGCGCAAGTTGATCGGGGAAGGGATGGCTTTGGTGCTTCCGGGCCTCGCGCTCGGCGTGGGAGCATCGATGGTGTTTTCACGCGTGGCGAACAGCTTGTTGTTCGGCGTGAGCACGCTGCATCCTCCGGCCTACCTGATGGCCGCCTGCCTGCTGGCGGCGGTGGCGCTGCTTGCCTGCTACCTGCCTGCCCGGCGGGCCACCAGGGTGGATCCTTTGAAAGCGTTGAGGTACGAATGAAGACCTGGCTGATCCGGTTCGTCGAACTGCCGGCGGCGGCGATGGCATTGCGGCGGCTGTGGCGCAACCGGACCATTTCCCTGCTGGTGGCATTTTCGCTGGCGCTGGGCATTGGCGCCAACACGGCGATATTCACCCTGGTGGATGCGGTGTTGCTGGCTCCTCTGCCCGTTCGTGAGCCGGGAAGGCTGTTTTCCGTGTTCACGAAAGATACGCGGAATCCCGAGCCTTTGCCCGTGTCATTTCCGAACTATCTTGACCTCCAGCGCCGCTCCCAGGCGTTCAGTGAACTGGCGGCATTCACGTGGGCGAAGGTGAATCTGGCGTTGGACAGGCAGGTACGCGAGTACACCGCGGAAGTGGTCACGGACAACTATTTCGCCATGGCGGGTGTTCAACCCATTCTGGGCTGTGTTCCCGATGCCAAGGGCAATCAGGCTCCTCTGCCTGTCGTCCTGAGCCATCCGCTGTGGCGCAAGCTGTTTCGCGGCGGCGCCGGAGCAATTGGGAAGACGATCTACCTGAACCGCAAGGCGTTCCGCGTGACGGCTGTGATGCCGGCATCCTTCAAAGGATTGGAAAGGGTGGGGTCGACGGATTTGTGGGTCCCCATGCGGGCCTACCGCACGGTCATCGAGATGCCCGATTGGGTGGACTCCCGCCGCGCCGTGATGTTCCTTGTCGCGGGACGCCTGCGGGACGGAGTCTCGCGGGAATGGGCCGCGGCGGAAGCAGACCGGGTGGGAAGGGAACTGGCGAACCGGTATCCGGTGGACAACGCCGGCAGGAGCTTCTCAATTGCTCCGCTCGATACGGCTTCCGAGGGCCCCATGCACCGCAAGGGATTGGTGCGGGCGGCGGTCGTGCTGTTGAGCGCCTCCGGGTTGGTGTTGCTGATTGCCATTGCCAGCGCGGGAAATATGCTGTTGTCGCGATCTTCGGTGAGGCGGCGGGAGATGGCTGTGCGGCTCGCCTTGGGGGCCACCCGCCGGAAACTGCTCGTCCACGTGTTTCTGGATAGCGCGCTGCTGCTGGCCGTCGGATCCGCGTTGGGTCTCTTGCTCGGCGTTGCGGGCCGGGAGTTGTTGTGGCATTTTCGCCCGGAGCACCTTTCGGCGGAGGACTTACGCCTGAGCTTCAACGGGCGTGTGCTCGCCTTTACGGCGTTCCTGTCCGTGCTGGCGGGGATTATCGCGAGTCTGTTGCCGGCTTTGCAATCGCTTCGAGGGGAGATCACGGGCGAGTTGCGGGAACACGCGCGAGCGAAGCTGAGTTGCTGGAAGGGACTGCATTTGCGCGAGGCCCTGGTGGTGAGCCAGATGGCGCTTTCGCTGGTTGCCCTGGTGGGGGCCGATCTGTTTTTGAAAAGCCTGCACAACGCGCAGGCCATTGATCCGGGCTTCGATACGCGAACCATCGCCTCCTTCGCCGTAAATCCGCGCCGGCTGGGTTTAGGAGACTGCCAGCGGCTCAATTTCTATGAAAGCCTCCAGCAGAAACTGGCGGCCGTCGGCGGAGTGCAGTCGGTGAGCATCGCATCGAATCCCCTGCTCGGCGAGGGCTCGCTGCGCCGTACAATCCAGTTGCCCGGCAAGAACTCAGGCAAGAGCGGCGAGATTGTTCCCGTCAACATGGTGAGCACGGGCTATTTCGAAACTACAGACGTGCTGATCCTGCGCGGGCGCGATTTCACGGCCGGGGACAGCGCGGAAAATCGAAGAGTGGCGATCGTGAATGAGACGATGGCGCGGCAGTTCTGGCCGGGGTCGGCGGCCATCGGCAAGAAGTTCCGCTTCTTCGGGGACTATGACGAGCACACTGTGGTGGGAGTAGCCAGAGATAGTGTGTACAACGCCCTCGGTGAGCGGCCCGAGCCGTACGTCTACGTGCCGCTCATGCAGAGCAGCCCATCGATGGCGTTCGTTCTGGTGAGGACGGCGGGAGATCCGGCTCAACTGGCGGGGAGCATTTCCGGGGAGATGAAGCGCTTCCGTCCGGATCTGCCCGCCGTCGAGGTGATTCCTATCCGGGCATCGATCGACGACGCGCTGTGGGCTCCGCGCATGGGCGCGGGTCTGCTGGCGGTGTTCGGATTGCTCGCTCTGGCGCTGGCAAGCGTAGGCGTGTATGGGGTGACCGGGCAGATGGTTTCGCGCCGGACCGGAGAACTGGGAGTGCGGATGGCGATGGGCGCCTGTCCGGTGGATGTGATGGAACTCGTGCTGCGCCAGTGCTTCACGTTGATCCTGCCGGGCTTGGCAATTGGAGCTGTGGTGGCATTCGTGCTGGCGCGGTTCTGTTTCCAGGATCTCCTCTATGGGGTCTCGGAAACGGATTTGGAGCCGTATCTTGCGGCCAGCGTGCTGCTGGCGGTGGTGGCGCTGGCGGCGAGTTACCTGCCCGCGCGCCGCGCCGTCGGATTGCAGCCGGTGATGGCGCTGCGAGAACAATAGGAAAAGGATTTTGCCGGACGACACATGATCAGACTTGTCAACGTGGAGAAATATTACGACAACGGCCCTACGCGGACCTGGGTGCTGCGCCGCATCAACGCGGAGATCAAGGACGGGGAGTTCATCTCCATCATGGGCCCCTCCGGCGCGGGAAAATCCACGCTGCTGCATCTGCTGGGGATGCACGATACGAGTTGGAGCGGAGAGTACCACTTGATGGGCCACCCGATCCACAAACTCAACAAGAAGGACCGGTCAGAGATCTACAAGAGATATTTCGGCTTTGTGTTCCAGAGCTACCATCTGCTCGATTCGCTGACGGTCTATGAGAATCTGGACATTCCGCTTTCCTATCGCAACGTGAAGAAGAGCGAGCGCGACAGCATTGTCTGCGACGCGCTCGACCGGTTCAACATTGTGGGGAAGAAGGACCTGTATCCGAATCAACTGAGCGGCGGGCAGCAGCAGCTTGTGGCGATCGCGCGGGCGATGATCGCAAACCCGAAAATCATCCTCGCCGACGAACCGACGGGCAATCTCCATTCGAGCCAGGGCAAGGAGATCATGGAGATGTTCAAGAAGCTGAACGACGAGGGGACGACGATCATTCAGGTGACGCATTCGGAAGTGAACGCGGCCTATGGGCACCGGATTATCAAGATTGTAGACGGGTGGATTGCCACGGACTGAATGTCCGCATGGACATCCAAAGCAATAAATCGTACAGTAGACATGCGGCCAGTTTCTTTCACCGTGACGGTGGCCGGCGGGTTTTGTTGTCCGCTCCTCGTTTTGAGCGCGTGTTTGGAACACGCCGGGCGCGGCCGCGATGGAAAGGAGAAATCATGGACCGGCGCAATCTGTTGCGATCCGCCGCTGGCCTGGCGCTTCTGCGGCCGGGTTCCACGGCGCGAGCCTTCGCCATGGCGCGTGAAACCGCGGGCCTTGGCCCCGAGGAGGTCGCCCGCGAGGAAAGGTATTGGCGGGACATCCAGCAGTCGTTTGACGTGGATCGCAACATCATCAACCTGAACAACGGGGGCGTTTCACCCGCGCCGCGCTTGGTGATGGATGCGGTGCGGCGGTACCAGGAGTACACCAACCTTGTTCCGGCGCACGTTCTGTGGCGCGTGCTGGAACCCGAAGTGGAATCCGTTCGCCGCCGCCTCGCGGATACGTTCGGCTGCGATGCCGAGGAACTGGCCATTACCCGGAACGCTTCCGAATCGCTCGAAATCTGCCAGTTGGGTCTGGACCTGAAGCGCGGCGACGAAGTGCTCACCACCGACCAGGACTATGGGCGTATGATCACCACCTGGGAACAGCGCGCGCGCCGGGAAGGCATTGTGCTCAAGCAGATCTCATTTCCCGTGCCGCCGCCGTCGATGGATGACCTGTATCAGCGCTTCGAAGCCGCCATCACGCCCCGCACCCGCGCCATTCTCCTGTGCCACATCACCAATCTGACGGGCCAGATCTTCCCCGTGCAGCGAATCTGCCGGATGGCGCGCAGCCGGGGTATCGACACCATCGTGGATGGCGCGCACGCCATTGCGCACTTTCCGTTTCGGCTCGCCGATCTCGAGTGCGATTACTACGGAGCAAGCCTGCACAAGTGGCTTACCGCATCGATCGGCACCGGTCTGCTGTACGTGCGAAAAGAAAAAATCCGCGGGCTCTGGCCAATGATGGCGGCGCCCGAATCCATGGCGGGCAACATCCGCAAGTTCGAGGAAATCGGCACGCACCCGGCGGCCAACCACAACGCCATTGCCGAGGCGCTGGTCTTCTATGAGAACATCGGCGCCGAGCGCAAGGCCGCGCGCCTGCGGTATCTGCGCAGCCTGTGGGTGGACCGGCTCGCGCGCCTGCCCGCATTCGAGCTTTTCACCAGCCGCGACCCGGAACAGAGTTGCGGACTGGCCACTTTCGGCATTCGCGGCACGGACATGGCCGGTCTGGGCGCGCAGCTTTTCGAGAAGTACCGCGTTCTCACCACGCCCATCATCCGCCATGATTACAAAGGAATCCGCGTTACTCCGAACGTCTATACGACGCTGAAGGAAATCGATGTTTTCTGTACGGCCGTGGAGAAGTTGACCCGCTTCGCGTAAACTGCCCGGCGCGACATCCGGAAATTCAACGCGGTTACTTCGTAACCCGCAGCAGCCACACCTCCGCCAACCGCGATTGCTTGCGCCAATTGAGGTGCTCTTCGTTCTCCAGGCGGTCGAAAGTAAGGATCAACTGCCGGTCCTTCAGCGCTTCCGCGGGGACGGAAAATTCCTTGAATTCGTCCATTTCCCTGCCGTCGAGCGTTGGCGTGACGCGAGCCCCGTCGATGCGCAGCGGGCACTGGCCGTAGCCGGAGGTTCGAACCACGTAGGTGGCCGCGGGGTCGAGGCCTTCGTAGACCATACGGCGGGGCCACATGGTGGCCTGCCAGGAGAGACGGGCGCGGCTCTTGCCCTGGTCCCACCACCAGAAGGTGACATTCGATTCGCGGACGGCGCCGGGTTCGCGCGAGTCGATGTCGCTACGGATGACATGGGGGCTGTTCGCGAAGTTGCCCACGCTGTCATAGAAGCTTCCGGGACCGGGATTTTGCCAGGCGGCGAGAGCCTGGAGACGGCGGCATTTTTCGGGTTCCGATGGAAGAGCGCGCACTTTCCGGAATTCGTCCTCGAGCCACCACCGGTTATTCAGGGGATAATCCACGAAGTCGAGAATGGCTCCGCGCTCTTCGCCGCTCGCGAAATACTTTTCGACGCTCGTCTGGAGCCCAATCGAGTGGAACAGCCTGTCGCAGAGTTCGGAAATGCGGGTGCGGATTTCGGGGCTTTCCGGCTGGGTAACGGCGCGATTCAGAATGGCGCCCGCCTCGGAGATGGCTTTTTCGGAGCCGAGTTTGTCCGCTTGGGCGAGAATGGCGTTGGCGCGCTGCTCGAGTCTGGTCTCGCGCAGCAGGCGGCGGCGGACATAGGCATCGTAGTTCGCGCGCAGAAGGCACATCTGCCAGCGCCAGTTCGTTTCGAGTTGGGGAGCCTTGGCTTCGAGGTCTTTCCAAAGCAGGAGCGTGGATTCGACCGCGCCGTTGTCGCGCAACGGGCCGCGCCAGTTCTTCTCGAGGGCGAGGATGCCGTCAGCGGCTTCAGACGCAACGCCAGGCTGGAAAAAGGCGCGCGCGTAATCGGTGAGGATGTCGCGCACGGGGCGCTTGGGATCCCAGGCAAGGGAACTCCAGATGGCCTTGTTCACATCATCGTGGGCGCCATCGGAATACGAAATGAAGCCGTCGCTCCAGGGGGCCAACCAGTTGTGAATGATGGCGTATTCCGTGGGGCGCGGATTGATGGCTTCGCGGCCGAGCGTGAGCGCGTACGCCTGGTCCCACCACGGGACTTCGTACTGGCTGAGTTTGTTGTGCGTAATGTCGGGATAGAGCCGCAGTTGATAGCGCCCGGGAAGCCGGCGGCGGGTTTCGTCGATGGGCGGGCTCGAGGGGCCGGCGACGAGGCCGCCGAGCCAGTCAGGCGACGTGCGCTCAATGTACTGATAGATGGCGTCCACCTGCTCTTTGTTGAACCACTGAAGCGAGAGCCAGATCTTCGCGCGCGGGTGGACGGGGCGCATGAGTTTGGCGACGTCTTCGAGGAACGGGAGGACAAGGTCCGGAGGGTTGCTCCCCGGGTCGCCGCCCGGGAAGAAAATGCCGGTGAGGGTGGGGCTGTCGCGGAAGAGTTCCTGATAGTTAGAAAGCATGCGCGCGCGGCGGGCGGAGTCCTTCAGGTCGAAATCGGCGGGAACCCACACCCAATAATCGAGGCCATAGCGGGCGCAGATCCCGCTGATGGCGTGGTTCATCTCCCGGCGGTCCACCTTCATGACGGGCGACGGGCGGCCGTCCTGGAACGGGATGTTCTCGATGCTGTTGGCGCCGAAGAAGGTGAGTTCGCGAATGTACTGCTCGTATTGGGCGGTGGTCCAGGCGTCGTAGGAGTTGGCGGCGTTGCGATAGCCGAGTTGGTGTCCCCGGATGGGGTATGCCGGGGCCGAGGCGATATCGAGCGTTGCCGGGAGGGAGATCCTGCCCGGAGCCCACTCGAGCGTGCGGAGCAGGGCGCCTACGCCAAAGAGGACGCCGCGGGGATCGGCGCCCTTCACCCAAAGGACAGGCGCGGCGGGATTCCGCCGGTCGAGTTGCAGGTGGTAGCCTTCGGCGGCAGTCCCCGCGCCGGTGGAGGTGAGCGCGATGGCCGGCCCTTGCGCGGGCATCGCGGCGGAGATGGGCAGGCGAACGCCGGTGCGCTTTTCGATCTCTTCGGCGAGGACCGTGGCGGCGGTACGTTCCGCTGTAGGAATCGCGCCTGTCCGGATGACGATGGTGGCGTGAGCCCATGCGGCGGGCGCGGGCGGAGCGCCGCCGGCCGCCAGAAGCAGAGCGCGGACGGGACGCACGGCGGCGAGAACGACCTCGGCGCGAGGCTTCTCCATGCGGTCGAGCAGGGCGAGTTGCTCCCGGATCCAATCGGTGGGCGCGTTCCGCGAGGGGAGGTAGCCCATTGCCTCAAGGCCGATCTTGCCGAGCGTCGCCAGATCGGCGGAGAGACTCTCCACTTCGCCTAGCAGGGGGCTCGATGCGAAATAAGGCCCCAGCCGCTCATGATTGTCGCGCCAGCGGATGAGCGTCGCCCGGGCGGCGGCCGGCGATTGCGGATTCACCGGGCGGACTTCGATGCTGTCCCCGCGGGCGGCGTCCACCATCCTGTTCAGGGGCGTGTCCTGAGCGTACCGCCGGGCCGTCTCGCGCCCGTCGATACCAAGCGGATCGAGCGCGGCGGCGAGCGTGCGGAGCGCCTCGAGCGGCGCCCGCGGGGCAATGCGGCGCAGCATGGGATCGACGTTCAGATTGTGGCGCGCGCCGCGGAAATCGAGGCGGCGGCTGATTTCGTTCAGGCGCGCATACATGGCTGGGACCGCGGCGAGCGAGGCGGGAGACCAGAAGCGCTCGGCGATGGCCGCGGTCTTCGGCCAGATACGGGAGTCGATGGTTTCCGGGCTGATGAACTCGGTCCACATGCAGGCTTCTCCGCCGAGGATGCGGGCGGCGGCATCTGCCGGCAGATTCGCGGCCGGTCCTCCCAGCGGGTCCACGGAGTAATACTTGCCCGCGGATTCGAGGTGGTCAAGATAGTAGCCGTAGGACAGAAGTCCGCGATAGCCGCTCTTGACGGCGGCGGCGAGCGAGGTGTGGTCGCGCCAGCTCTGCACCACCACATCCTTGGGGAGATCGGGGTGCAGGACTTCGTCCCACCCCATCATCGTCTTGCCGTGCTTGTTGACGATGGCCAGAACGCGGCGGTTGAAGTAGGCCTGGAGCCCGGCCTCGTTCTTCAGATTGTGCTGCCGGATGAATGTCTGGATGGCGGCGTTCTCCTTCCAGTGTTTGCCGTTGACCTCGTCGCCGCCGATGTGGAGATAGCGGTCAGGGAAGAGCGCGGCCATTTCGCCGATCAGCTTGTCGAGGAACGCGTAGACGGGCTCGCGCGTAGGGTCGAGCGCGGGATCGTAGATGCCGAAGGTGTGAATGATGGAGTAGGGGCCCGGGGCGCTGGCGAGTTCGGGGTAGCCGATGAGCCAGGTGGCGCAATGGCCCGGCATGTCGAACTCGGGAACAATGCGGATGCCGCGGTCGCGCGCGTAGTGGATGAGGCGGCGGATATCGTTCTGGGTGTAGTAATCGCCCTCTGTGCCGAGCGTGTGGAGTTTGGGGAATACCTTGCTTTCGACGCGGAAGCCCTGGTCGTCGGTGAGGTGCCAGTGAAAGACGTTGAGTTTCACGGCTTCCATGGCGTCGAGCGTGCGCTCGATGACGGGCACGGGCATGAAGTGGCTGGTGACGTCGATGAGGAGACCGCGCCAGGGGAAGCGGGGGGCATCGTCGATGGAGACGGCGGGCGCGGAAAATCCGTTGGCGTCGAGGGAGACGAGTTGCAGAAAGGTCTGGAGGCCGCGCATGGCCCCGATGACGGTGGCGGAAGTAAGGTGAGCCTGTTGGGGAGCGACTTCCAGGCGGTAGGCTTCGGAATCCCCAAGCGCATCCGGCGGGTCCGTGGTCTGGCGGCAGGTGATGAGGAGAGTGGCGGCGGAGGGAGTACGGGCGTAGGCGGGTGAGAGCGGGATGCCGGTCTCCCGCGCCATCTGGGCAAGGAAGCGGCGGGCGGCGCGGTCAAGGCGGGCGGGCGGCGGCGTGGCGAAGGCGATACGAAAATGTCCGTCGATGGCGAGGGTCCCCGAGCCGGATTTGAGCCTTGAGGGCATCGGCATCAGGGCCGGGTCACGGGCGGAAGCCACGCCGGACATCGCGGCGAACAGGAAAAACAAAAGTTGTCTTGCGGTCATGGGTCAGAACTCGAATTCAGGAGTCTCGCCGGAGACGCGGCGGGACTGGATCAGGTGATAAACGAATCCGGCGGCGAACCAGGTGGCCCCCACCATTTTTGCCGGCTTCGACAAATTCAGCCAGATGGAGAGACAGAAGAAAAACCCGAAAGCGGGCAGGATGACGCCGGAAAAGAAGCCGTGTCCGGGTTCGAGGAAGCGGACGCGGAAGGAGTGGCGGACCACCGCGGCGTTGACGCCCATGAACGCGAGGAACGCGCCGAAGTTGATCAACTCGGCGGAACGTTCGTAGTTGAGTACGAGCGCCCCGGCGCAGGAAAGCACGCCCACCAGGACAATGTTATACACCGGCACGGAAGAACGCGTGCCGAGGGTGGTAAAGAAGGTTTTGGGCAAGGCGCCGGCGCGCCCCATCCCGTAAAGCAGGCGGGCCACTCCGGTCTGGGCGGTCAGCCCGGAACCAATGTTGGCCACGATGAGGATCAGAGCCATGGCATGAAACAGCCATTCGCCGCCGACCTTGCGGCTGACGTCGAGAAAGGCAGTCTCGAGGTTCGGAAAGGTATGGTAATCGGGCCAGACCATCTGCGCCACGTACACCTGCAATCCGCCGAAGATTCCGGTGAACAGGCAGACGGCAACCGCGGCCAGCAGAACGTTGCGGCGCGGATTCTCCACTTCTTCGGCGAGCGTCGTGACGCCGTCGAAGCCACCGTAGGTAAGCGCGGCGACGGAGGTGGCGGTGAGGATGGTGGTGAAGTCGAACGTCTTGGGGTCGTAAAAAGGCTGGATCGACACGAGAGCGCTCCAGTGGCCGCCGCCGAGGAGCAGGCGTACGGCAAGGACGAGGAACGCCGAAATAACCACGGTCATGACCGCCATCAGAAGCAGGTTCGTGCGTGACGTGAACCGAATGCCCCGCAGGTTGACGGCGGTGATGGTTCCGGAGAAGAGAAGCACCCAAACCAGGTAAGGAATCTGCGGCATGAGCTTGCCGAGCGTGAGAGCGCCATAGATGGTGCAGATGAGCGGAACCAGCAGGTAGTCGAGAAACATTGCCCAACCGGTGAGAAAGCCGAACTGGCGATTGAGGCTGCGGCTGACGTAGGTATAGGCCGAACCGGCGGAAGGATACAGAGCGGCCATGCGCCCGTAGCTTACGGCGGTCAGCGCCATGGCCACCATGGCAAGAAGAATGGTGGTGACCGCGTGCCCGTTCGAAAGCTGCTGGGCGATTCCGAACAGCGGCACTGGAGCAATGGGCATGACGAGGACGATGCCGTACAGGATGAGGTCAGAGAGGGAGAGAACGCGCTGCAGGTGCGGTTTGGGAGGCGCAGTCATGCGGGAATGACTTCCGTTCATCCCAGAGTAGAGTGGCCGGGCTGGGAAGTCAAGAGATTCTATCCAGTTTCAACAAAAATGCTTGCGGCAGAAGGGAGTTGATGCCCTATTTCTTATCGGATGTGACAATAATCACTTGACGGCGCTCGGGAATGTGATTAGGCTGGAGAAGAGCAAATTTCCGTGATGAAACGAGTGAATGGGAAGGCCGAGCGGGACCTCCACGTAGTGGAGGCGGTGGTGCGGCGGCTTGGTCCGATCTCGCGGGCACGGATTCACGAACTCACCGACATCCGGCCAAGCGCCACGTCGCAACTGGTGCGCCAGCTATTGAAGGAAGGCCGGCTGCTCGAGGCGGGAGTGGAAGAAAGCCGGCTCGGGCGGAAGGGCGTTCTGCTCGAGCTGAACGAAGCTTATGGCTCCGCGCTCGGTATTGAATTTGACGACGAGACCGTGACGGCCGGGGTGACGGATCTGCATCCGCGCATCCGGCACAAAGTCACCGGGCAGACGTTCCTCGAAGAGGGCACGGAGGGGCTGACCCGGCAATTGCTCGAGGTGGCGCGAAGGGCGCTCCGCGAAGCCGGAGTAGAGATGCCGCGCCTTGTGGGCATCGGCGTGGAGGACCCCGGCCTGGTGGACAGCCAGAGCGGGGTTACCGTGACCTCCTCCACCATTCCGTTCTGGAAGCAGTTGCCGCTCAAGGAGATCTTAGAGCGCGAATTCAGCGTGCCCGTGCAGGTGGAAACGCGGACCCGGGCCAAGGCCGTCGCCGAACACGAAGAGGAAACGGCGGGCGGGGCCGATAGCATGGTGTACGTCGACTACGGGAGCGGGATCGGGGCGGGGCTCTATGTTGACGGGCGGCTTCTTTACGGGCAAGGCTCGGCGGCGGGCGAGTTCGGACACACGCATATTACCGAAGACGGGCCCATCTGCAATTGTGGAAGTTTCGGGTGCATGGAAGCCATTGCGGGCATACGGGCGGTGGAGGCTCGCGTACGCCGCATCATCGCCGATGGCGGCAAGACCGACGTGCTCGAGACGGCGGGCGGGGATCCGGCGAAGATTACCGGCTGGATGGTCTTTCAGGCGGCCAGCCGCGGGGACAAGGTGTCAAGCAACATCGTCGCCGAGGTCGGCCGTTACCTCGGGCTGGGCATCGCGAACCTCGTCAATCTGTTCAACCCCGGAGTGGTCGTTCTCGATGCCACTCTCGGGCAGGCCGGGCAGGAATTGCTGGATCAGATTGCCGGAATTGTGCGCAGGCAGGCGCTGCGGGAATCGACCGAACATGTCGTGATCCGCTACGCGCGCGTCAGGGAGTGCCCCGGAGTGCTGGGCGTGGCGCGGATCGCGCTGGCCAAACACTTCGAGATTCCCGCGTTCAAACTGCCGCCGTTTCTGCTTCGAAGCGCGCCGGCGGGTATAGGAAACAGAGGCTGAAAATGAACCAATTGGCGTTGTTTGGCGGAGAGCCGGTGAGGGTAAAGCCGTTCCCGGCATGGCCGGCATTTGACGAGCGGGAAGAGCGTTACGCGCTCGAGGTCGTGCGCAGCGGCCGCTGGTGGCGGTACACTCTCGGCGAGGCGGTGGATGCAGACGCGGCATCCCCCGGCGAGCCCTCGAAGGTGGCCGAGTTCCAGCAGCGCTTCGCCCACGTGCAGGGAGCGCGCTATGGAATCGCCTGCGCCAGCGGAACGGCTGCTCTCGAGGTGGCGCTGCGGGCGTTGGGCGTGGGCTCCGGCGATGAGGTGATTGTTCCGCCGTATACTTTTGTGGCGACGGCGACCGCTCCGCTGCTGATCGGCGCGACGCCGGTCTTCTGTGACATCGATCTCGCGACATTCAATATGAGCCCGGCGCGTTTCGAGGAGGCGATTACCCCGCGCACCCGCGCCGTGATCCCGGTACACTTCGCCGGTCTGGCTGCCGACATGGATGCCATTCTGGCCATCGCAAAGCGCCACGGGATTGCCGTGCTCGAAGACGCCGCGCACGCTCATGGCGGCACGTGGATGGGGAAGGGACTCGGTTCGATCGGCGCCGCGGGAGTGTTCAGTTTCCAGGCCTCGAAAAACATGACGGCGGGCGAGGGCGGGCTGATCACCACCAATGATGAAGATTTGGCGGAGATCTGCGAATCTCTGATTTGGGGCGGGCGGCATGCCGGACAGCCGTGGTACACCCACTACCGGCTGGGATGGAATTACCGGCTCACGGAATTCCAGGGCGCCATTCTGCTGGCGCAACTCGAGCGGTTGCCGGAACAGACCGCGCGCAGAAGGGCCAATGCGGCCTACCTGACAAGCCGGCTTCGCGATATTCCGGGCATCAGCAGCCTGGAAGCGCCGGATTACGCCACAGGGCATTCCCACCACCTTTTTGTGTTGCGGTTTGAGGCGAAGGAGTTCGGCCTGACACGGGAACAGTTTCTCGAGGGACTACAGGCCGAGGGAATCCCGGTATTGAGCGGCTACGCGCATTCGCTATTCCGTAATCCAATGTTTCTTGATCCGGCGCTTGGAGTGGACGGAGAGAAATATACGGCGTTGTGCCCGAACAGCGAGAGGGCGTGCCGGGAGACGGTGTGGCTGGAGCACCGGTTGCTGCTTGGAGATCAGGAGGATATGGAAGACATTGTTCGCGCGGTCGGGAAGGTGCATGAGGCGCGGCGGGAATTTGAGGCGGCTGCGAACCTGACTGCATAATCCTGCCGAATGAAATAGAAACATGAGTGGCATGCTGGACGCTATATGAACATTCTTATCGGTATCGTCAAAAAATGCTTGACGACTCGAATTGCATCGATTAGGATTGGGTAAGCGTTGAACTGGGGGCCTGATATTGCTCAAAACCCCCTTCTGATTTGGGTCGCAAGCCGAAGAATGGACAGGAGTAGGCACATGAAATCGATCTTGATGCGGCTGGTCTCGCTGAGCGCCGTGTTTTGTTCGCTGATGGCGGCGCAGGAATTCCGCGCCACCATTTCGGGAGAAGTGACAGACCCCACCGGCGCCGCCATTGAAGGCGCGAAGGTGGTGGCCACCAGCGTGGAACGGAACGTTCCCTATGAAGCAACCACGAATGCCGCCGGGCGGTACATCATTCAATTTCTGCTGCCAGGCAAGTATGTGCTGACGGTGGAAAAAGCGGGATTCAAGAAGTTCGTGCGCGACGGGGTCGCCCTTCTTTCCGCCG
>JADLBG010000098.1 GCA_020847895.1 Bryobacterales bacterium | reverse complement strand
GTTCCGGCGCCGGGAGCAGGGAAAACGTCCAGGGTTTGTGGCTGGCCGCGGAGAAGATGATGGTGGGCTTTCCGCCCGCCTGTGTTTCGAGCAGCCGCGCCGTCAGGCCGGGCTTCCACAGCGGGACTCGGGTGAGGTCGCCGCTGATGAACCCCCCCTCGCTGCCGAGCAGGTCCTGCTCGGCGATCAGTTCCCGGTTGAACCGTCCCGTGGCCCAATTCGCTCCGCGCACGCCGCCGTTCATATACAGCGCCAGATCCGGGCGGATGCCTTTCAGGATGACTCGCGAATCGTGGAGGAAGTCCTTCAGGCTGTTGGCCTGGAACTCCATCAACTGCGCGAAGTCTTTCCCGGTTCGTTTCGCCTTGCTCGGCATCTCCCGCCCGTACTGCTTGCGATATTTCTCGCGGCAGGAGCGGCAGTAACAGGTATCGGCGCGATACACCGGACCATCGTAGAAGATGCCGTCAATCGGATAGGCCGCCAGATCGCGCAGCACCTGGAACACCCACTCGCGCCAGGGCGTGTTGACGCAAAAATCGGCGCCCGTGTCGTAGACCTTGTCGAGAGGCTGGCCGTTCTCCCTCATCATCCGCCAGTCCGGATGCTGCTCGGCAAACTTCACCGTGTACCAGTGGACGTTGAAGTAGATGAAGGTCCGCAAGCCGTGCTTGTGCGCTTCCGGCGCGTAGCGGCGAAGATAATCCGGGTTTTCCACGGCTGCAACCTTCGAGCGGAAAAAGAACCCGCGATCATCGAGGCCGCCGGGCATGCGCATGATCTCGAGATGTTCGGCGTTGTAGCCGAGTTCGGCTTTCCGCGCGGCCAGCTTCGCCGGATCATAAGAATCGGGCTGAGTCATGCTGGTGGTGAGGTCAATGATGCGCAGCGGCTCGCTTTCCCACCAGTTTGTCTGCGCGTGGAGAGAGCCCGGCGCCGCGATGACGGCGCCGAGCAGGAGCGAATAAAGTTTCACAGTTCAGAATAACAGCTTGAGACCGAACTGAACCTGCCGCGGATCACCGGCGCTGGTGATCTTGCCGATGGTTGTCGTATTGGAGATATTCGTCGCCGGTCCGCTCAGATTCACGTGGTTCGGGAAATTGAAGAACTCGCCGCGAAGCTGCGCGCTCACCCGCTCCGTCACCTTTACGTTCTTCAGAATGTTGACATCGAAGACGATGTCGCCCGGCCCGAACAGCGTGTTGCGAGCCATGTTTCCATAGCTGAACGGCGCGGGCGTCTTGTAGCAGGCGGTGTTGAACCACCCTTGTGTGCCGCGATCGGCGCCGTGCAGCGTTCCGTCGCAAACCGCATCCGGACGCCCGCCGCGCCAACCCGTCGCTGTCGCGGTATAGGTGAGCGAAAAAGGTCCGCCGGTACGCAGATAGGTGATGCCGCCCAGCGCCCAGCCGCCCACCAGAAGGTCTCCGATTCGGCCCATGTTGTTCAACAGAGCTTTGCCCGTGCCGAATGGCAATTCATAACTATAGGCTGCCGACAGCACGTGACGGCGCATCTGGTCGGAGTTGCCGCGTTCGGCGCGCGCATTGTAGGGATCGTTTACGGGACCACCCACCACGGGAACATCGTCGAGCGAGCGCGTCCACGCGTATTCCACCTGGAACGTCAGCCCGTTGTGAAAGCGTTGCACGGCTTCCAACTGCAACTGGTGCATGATCGAGTTCCCGCCGCCGGCCAAAGCCAGAATGTCAGCCCAGGGCTGGTAGGGGCGGTAGGGCTGGAGTATGTCGGGAATCTGCTGCTTTGAAACATTGAGGGAGTAGTTGTACCACGGCACGTGGGTGCTGTGGTTGCCGATATACGATGCGCGCAGGCCCAGATTGCGCCGAACCTCTCTTTCGAGTGTGAGATTCCACTGGTAGGATTCGGCGTTCTTGATGTTGCGTTGCACGATGTTGATGCTGGGATTCGGCGACAACTTTCCGCCGCCCGGGAAGGGATTCGCCAGCGTCAGGCTCGGGGCGCTGCCGGCGATGGAAGCGAAGGTCTCCGCCAGAAGGAAAGGCGGGTTGCTGAATCCCAACTGCCGGAAGCCAACGAAGACCGGAAGAAAGTTGAAGTACTCGCCAAAACCGGCGCGAAACACGGTCTTGTTGTTCTGGAACGGCCGGTAGGCGAGACCGATGCGAACGCCCAGGTTGTTCCTGTCGGTCACGAAGGCGTCTGTCTGCCCGATGTCCTTGCCGAGAACGATGGGATAGGCGTTCAACAGAGCCTGCTGCGTGAAGGGCGGAAATTTGTCGCCGGGGATGTAGAGCTTGCTGGTTGCGTTATCGAACTGGCTCATGATCCCGCTCCGCTCCGACCAGGGAACTTGCAGCATGTACCGCAAACCGACACTCAAACTCAGCCGCGAATTGACCTGAATATCATCCTGCACGAAGGCGCTGTAGCGCGCCGAAGAGAAGACCATCGCCGGACTGCCGGAAGAACGGTAGGTGGTGTTGGCATACCCGAGGAGAAAGTCGGCATAGGCGTTGGCGGGAAGCGCGGAAGCGGCAGCCGAGGTGTAGCGGCCCGTGAAATCGAAACGGCCCAACCCGGCGTTATTCACCAGCCCGGACCCCATACCGCCCACGGCGGGGTTGGAGGCGACACGGTAATCGGCGAAGTCGAAGCCTGCCTTGATGGTGTGCTTGCCGCGAATCATCGTCAGGTTGTCGATCAGTTGCGGAGTTGTCTGCGGGCTGGCATTCGATCCGCCGTAATCGCCGATGGAAGTGTAGCTGGTGATGTTCACGTTTGGCAGACCGCCGTAATCCGCCGGATAGAGCGTGGGGAACAGGCTGCGCGGATCAAACGACTTGTTCATCCCCTGCCGCACGGAGGCATGCGACAGGAAGCCGAATCGCAATTCGTTGATCACCGTCGGAGAAAACGTGCGCTGGTAGGTGGCGTTGATGCTCTTGGTCGTGTAGCCGCCGTTTTCCCATGACCCGTAACCGGTCGGGTAGTTCTGCGCCACGAAATAGGGATCGCCTTTCGAGTAGTTCAGATTCACGAAGAAGGTATCCTTGTCCGTGATCCTGTAGTCGCTGCGCACGCCGAAGCGGTAGACGTTGTACTTGTTCGGCACCGAGGTGGCGTAGTTGAGGAGCGTCCCGTTCGACGACCCGGGGAGATTGGGCAGAGGATAGCGCGATTGCAACGCCGAGGCGCGGGAATCGACGCGGCTCGCGGGAATCACATTGTTGGCGAATGGCGCGCCGGAAAGCGGATCGAGCAGCGTGGCCAGTCCCGCGAAGTTTCCGTTCCGCATGGCCTCGGTGGGCAGCGAAATCCCGCCAGTCGTCAGCGAACTGCGCTCCAACAGGTCCTCATAGCTCCCGAAAAAGAACCATTTGTTCTTTTTGATGGGCCCGCCGATGTTGCCGCCGAATTCGTTGCGGTTGAACGGCGGCTTCGGCTGCCCGGTGAGGTAGGCGTTCTTCGCCGCATAGGCGCGGTTGCGGTTGAACTCCCACGCCGCGCCGTGGATCTCGTTCGTGCCGGACTTGGTAACCACGGTCACCGACACCGCGCTCTCGTACTCGGCCTTCATGTTGTTCGAGTCCATCTTGAACTCGCTGATCGAATCGACGGAAGGCTGGGTCGACAGTCCGTGACGATAGGAATAGGCTCCGCCGCCGTTGCCCGGATCGTTGTATCCAACGCCATCCACGTTGAACTGGATGCCGCCCCAGTAAGGGCTGCCCGCCACGCGCGGGTTGCTGGCGCTGTCCGTTGTCACGCCGGCGGAAATGCGGATGAGCCGGTCAAGAAAACGGCCGTTCAGCGGAACCGACGTGATGGCGCCGGACTGCATGATGTTGCCGATGGTGGCGTTTTCGGTATTCAGAACCGGCGCGGCCGCGGTGACCTCGACTGCCTGGTTGACCGCGCCGGCTTCCAACACCACATCGACGCGCGTCGACCGGCTCGGGAGCAGAACCACGTCTCTCACGATACTCGGCTTGAAACCTTCCAATTGCGTTCTTACCGTGTAGTTGCCCGAGGGCAGGTTGGAAACGGTGTACTCTCCCGAGTCGCTCACCACGGCCTTGTATTCAATATT
>JADLBG010000097.1 GCA_020847895.1 Bryobacterales bacterium | reverse complement strand
CTTCGAGCGGTTCGAACACCCCGTTGGCCGTAAAAAAGAGCACAAGCACCGAAATATACTGAAACGGTCCCCGCTTGGCGACGACGAACGCCAGGTTGCGGACAAGAAATTCACTCAACTGGCCGGGGAAAATATCCCGCAGCGCAAAGTACAGCGCGTCCACCGCCGCCGGCCAGTGCAGCACGTACTTGCACAGGCTCACCATCACGATAAGAAACGGAAAAAACGACAGCAGCACGTTGGCCGCGATCGAGAACCCGTAGACATGCACCTCCGTCTGCGCCCAATAGCTGACGGTAGGACCGAACTGCCGCTTGAGGTAGGTCTTTCTCACAGCTTCCCATCAGTGACCGAAGTCTTCGAATCGTAGCTCATGCCGGCTAAGCCCGTCTTGGGCCGGCAGTGTCCTCGGCCATCGGGGCCGCTGGAAAGCCGCGCTGGAGGAATACATGCTTTCAGGATAAATCACGGTATCGTGTGAGTTGGACAATTCGCGCAACTCGAACCGCGCCCTCCCGCCCTCCTGGCTGTTCGGCTCCGCCATCTTTCTCGGCGCTTTCCTCCTCTTTCAGATTCAACCCCTGATCGCCAGGTTCATCCTCCCCTGGTTCGGAGGCGGCGCGGGCGTCTGGTCAGCTTCTCTCATGTTCTTCCAGGCCGCCCTTCTCGGCGGATATCTCTATGCCCACCGCCTCCGGCGCCGCGAACTCCACGTGCTCCTGCTCGGTGTAAGCCTCCTGCTGCTCCCCGTCATCCCGGCGGCGCGCTGGAAACCGGTTGGCGGCGAAGAGCCGGTCTCCCGCATTCTGCTCGTGCTCGCCACTACCGTTGGACTGCAATATCTGCTGCTTGCCAGCACCAGCCCTCTTCTACAGGCTGTCTGGCGAGGATGGAGCGGCGGCGAGGGGCGCTATCACTGGTATGCCCTCTCGAACGCCGGATCCCTGCTTGGTCTCCTCACGTATCCCGTGCTGGTGGAGCCGTACCTCGGCAGGCGCGCGCAAGCCTGGCTGTGGTCCATCGCCTACCTTCTCTATGCGGGCCTCGTGGCGGCTGTTTTTCTCGCGCGGCCGGGCAGATGGGATCCGCACGGAGAGAGCAGCGCGCCTGCCCGCGAATTCACGTCGCGCATCGCCGTATGGATTGCAGCCCCCGCCGCCGCTTCCACCCTCCTCCTCGCGGCCACCGAGCACATCTCCGAGGAGATCATTCCCGCTCCTCTCATCTGGGTGGTCCCCTTGAGCCTCTACCTGCTGAGCTTCATTGTGAGCTTCGGGGGCTGGTACCGGAGATGGCTGTTCGTACCCCTCGCCATGCTGGGCCTCCTCGGAATGGCCGCGCTGCTCGAGTGGCCCTCCTTGGCTTTCGATGCGAAGGCCGCAACCGCGGGCGTCAGCCTCGGAGTCTTTCTGGTGGGAGCCTATTGCCACGGAGAGGTCTTTCTGCGGCGTCCCGATCCACTACATCTCACCCGCTTCTATCTCTCTGTGGCGGCCGGGGGCGCCCTCGGCGGAATGCTCGTCACCATCGCCGCGCCGCTCGCGCTTCCCGTCGCGGGAGACTTCGCGGTGGCGCTTACGCTCTGCGCGGTGCTTCTCGTGGCGCTCGAGTTCCGCCGCCAGGCGTGGTGGCGCGCGATGCCCGCCGCCGCCTGCCTCGCGGCCGTCGCCTATTCCGCCGTCATGTATACCGGCGCTCTCGCCGTGGATAGCGTGGCGCTCGTCCGGAATTTCTATGGAGCGCTGCGGGTCACCGAAGAGCCCACCACAAACCCGAAGCTGAAGGCGCTCGTCCTCACGCACGGCATCATCGAGCACGGCTCACAACTGATGGACCCCGTGCTGCGGCGTCAACCCACCATGTACTACGCGAAAGGGAGCGGCATCCAGTTGGCTGTCGAGCATTCGCGCCACGGCCCGCAGCGGGTGGGTGTGATCGGATTGGGCACTGGAACCATGGCCGCCTTCAGCCGCTCCGGAGATGTCTACCGCTTCTACGAGATCGATCCGCAGGTGGTGCGGCTGGCAACGAACATATTCTCTTACCTTAGTGACAGCGCGGCTCGCGTCGAGGTGGTGCTGGGCGACGCCCGCCTCGCGCTCGAACGCGAGCAGCCGCAACATTACGACCTGCTCGTGCTAGACGCCTTTTCGGGCGACGTCATTCCGGCCCACTTGCTCACGCGCGAGGCGATGACGCTTTACCTGCGCCAGCTCAATCAGGGCGGCATGCTTGCATTCCATACCTCGAGCAAGGTGCTGCGCCTGGTGCCCGTGGTGGGAGCCCTGGCCAGGGATTTCGGGCTGGCCGGGCTCGTGATCGACACCGGGGATGACTCGGCCGTCTACCGCCGGCGCGCCACCTGGATTCTGCTCTCCCGCGATCCCCGTGTCTTCATCACCAGCGGCCCTAACGGATTCTTCGGCAAGGGCATCCCTCCCTGGACCCGGCCCGATGTCCCCGCGTGGACGGATGATTACAGCAACATCTGGAGACTGATGCGATAGTCCCCGCCTTCCGCCGCAATCAGAATATCCGCCCCTGACTACTGATATCGCAGCGCCGCCATCGGATGAACCCGGACCGCCCTCCGTGCCGGTATCCAGCACGCCGCCATCCCCGCCACAACCACCAGCAAGACCACCGCCCCCATCGTCAGTGGATCGAACGGCGACAGGTTCCACAGTTCACTGCGCAGCACCCGCAAAACCACGGCCGAAATAACCAGTCCGGCGGCGATGCCCAAGCCAATCAACCGCATTCCCATTCCAAACACCATCTTCAGAACATCCGCATTCCGCGCTCCCAGCGCCATCCGGATGCCGATCTCCTGCGTCTGCCGCGATATCGTATAGGCAAGTGTGCTGTAGATCCCGATCAGCACCAGCGCCAGCCCCATCACCGCAAAGACAACCAGGAAAATCAAGGTGAAGCGCGGCGCCGCGAATGTGAACTTCTTCATGAATTCGGTGAGCGGCCCGGCGAATGTAACTGCTACATTCGGGTCAACCGCCCAAACCTCCTTCTGCAACGTCCGCACAAACCCGGAAGGATTACTCGCCGTCCGCACCAGAACCCCGCGCTCGAAAGCCCCCGTCACCGTGAATGGCGCCCAAAGCTCGCTCGCAATCGGTTCTTGTATCCCCTGATTCACTGCATCCGCCACCACCCCCACCACCTCGAATTCCGGATTGTCGACACTCCCATCCAAACCTGTCTGCAGCTTGGTCAGCCGCACTGGCCTCCCAATAGGATTCTCTCCTCCAAAATACTTCGAAACAAAAGTCTCATTGATCACGGCTACATGCCGCGCCTGGTTCACGTCCAACTCGGTCAACAGCCGCCCCCGCAAGAGCCGTAACCCCACTGTCCGGAAATATCCTTCGCTGCACAGTTGCAGAATTGCCTGCCAGCTCTCGCTGTGGGTCCTGCCCGGAATGTCGATTTCCGTGTCGATTCCCCCATAGAGGGGAATCGACGTTGTCCCGGAGGCCGCCACCACGCCCGGCAGCGATTGCAGGCGCTCGACCACCCGCCGGAAGAATCTGCTCTTCTTCTCCGCCTCTTTGTACTCGCCGCGGGGCAAAGGCAGACGCGCCACCACGATATTCTCCGGATTGAATCCAAGGTTCATGCTCTCGAGCGCGACGAAACTTCGCATCAGCAACCCGGCCGTGGACAGCAACACCAGCGAAAAAGCCACCTCCGCCACCACCAGGGCGTTCCGCAACCGCCCGTGCCGAAATCCTCCGCTCATGCCTTTGCCGGAATCCCGCAGCGGCTCCACGAAATCCCGCCTCGCCGTTTGCAGCGCGGGCGCCAGACCGAACAGAAACGTCGTCACTACGGCCGTGCCCAGGCTGAACAGCAGGACAGGCAGGTTGAGTTCAATCACTGCCTCGCGCGGAATAACTCCCGGAGGAAGAAGCGCATCCATGGCGGCAATGCACCCGAAGGCATAGATACCGCCAATCGCGGTCCCCCCTAAGGCCAGCAGCAGGCTCTCGATCAGCAGCAGACGTACAATCTGCCACCGGCTTGCTCCCACCGAGCAGCGGATTGCCATCTCCTTTTCCCGCGCGGTTGCCCGCGCCAGCAGCATGTTCGCCACATTGCCGCAGGCAATCAACAATAGCAACCCTACCGCCGCCGCGATGGTGTAAACCTTTGTCCGGTACAGCTTGACCCGCGCCCGCCGAACGCCTGCGTCCGCCAGTTGGATCACCTGCACCGAAAAACTCTTCGGATACAGCGCGGGATACATCTGCGCCACCGGGCGCGAGATAACCTGCAAGTCCGCCTCCGCCCGCGCCACGCTGACTCCGGGCTTCAGCTTCCCTCGAAACAGCCAGAAACGCCGCGCCATATGTGGATCCGCCCGGTGGACGGCCTCCGTGCGCCACACGTCCGCCGCCCGATCGTTGAAGCGCCGGGGCATGATCCCGACAAGCGTTGCCGGCACGCTATTCAAAACGAAGGTCCTTCCCAGAATGGAGGCATCCTTGTCAAACCTCTTGCTCCACGTGTCGTAACTCATGGCAAACACGGGCGCCGCGCCCGGCTTTGCATCCGCCTCTGTCAGCCCTCGGCCCAAAAGCGCCGGAACTCCCAGAAAACGGAACGTGTTCGGAGTCACAATCGCCCCCGCAAACTGCTCCATTCCCGTTCCGTTAAAGTACAGCACATCCTCGTATGCCGCCCCGATTACGTCGCTGAAAACATGGGCCCGAGCCGCATAGTCCAGAAATTCCCCGGTCTGGAGGTAGATCCGGTTGTCGTCTGAAGGACGGGCCAGGTCGCGGATTTGCACGTGGACAATACGATCCGCATTCTTATAAGGGAACGGGTGCAGCAGTACTCCGTAAATCACGCTGAAAATGGAGGTAGTTGCCCCAATACCAAACGCTAAAGTCAAGATTGCCAGGGCGGCAAAACCGGGTTGCTTGCGAATTCCGCGCCATCCGTAGACCAGATCTTGCCAAATCGAACTCATCTCGAATAGTTCAATAATACTCGGAATTGAACCAAAATAAACCACCCGGATGCGAGGTCTCCCCTTGCCATTCGCCCCCCGCCCACCGAACGGAGCGGGAACGGCGCTCAGCGCGAGCCTTCCGTATCCTCCATCCCCATCTGAGACAAACGGTATCGCAGCGCGTTTCGTGTGATGCCGAGCAATCGCGCCGCCTGGCTCTTGTTTCCCCCTGCCCGCCGCAGCGCTTCCCGGATGATCGACTTCTCAAAATCATCGAGGGACATGCCTTCCGGCAGAAAGCCGTCGGCGGACGCTCCTCTGCTCCGGGGCGCCGCGTCCAACTTCACGTCACCCGCATCCAGAACCTTGTGCGGGCACAGCACCAGGCTCCGCTCGATGATGTTCTCCAGTTCCCGTACGTTCCCAGGCCAGTGATACTCCATCAATTTCTCAATGGCGGCGTCGCTGATCGATTCCACCGTCGCGCCCAGGTCGGAGGAAAGCTTCGCAACGAAGTGCCGCGCCAGAAATGGGATGTCTTCCTTCCGCTCGCGCAGCGGCGGGATGTTGATGGGCACCACGTTCAGCCGGTAGTAAAGGTCTTCCCGAAAGGTCCCTTGTTCCAGGGCGGCGCGAAGATCGACGTTGGTCGCCGCGATCACCCGCACGTCAATGCGCAGCGTCTTGTTGCTTCCCAGCCGCTCGAACTCCCTTTCCTGCAGTATCCGCAGCAGCTTCACCTGAATCGACGGCGGAACGTCGCCGATTTCGTCCAGCATCACCGTTCCCGTGTCAGCCTGTTCGAACTTGCCCGGCTTGCTCGTGTTCGCCCCCGTAAACGCTCCCTTCTCATAGCCGAACAACTCGCTCTCCATCAGGTTCTCCGGCAGCGCCGTGCAATCGATCTTCACGAACGGCCGTTCCCTTCGCGCTGAGTGGTAGTGGATGGCCCGCGCAATCAGGTCCTTCCCCACGCCGCTCTCCCCCGCCAGCAGCACCGTGGCCCGCGTCGGAGCCACACGGACAATGGTGGCGAAGATCTCCTGCATCGCCCGCGAGTGCCCCACGATATTTTCAAACTGATAGCGGTGCCCGAGTTCCTCCCGCAGCTTGCGGTTCTCATCCCGCAGGGCGCTGAACTCCAGCGACTTGCGCACCACCTGCATCAGATGGTCCAGGGAAAACGGCTTCGGGATGAAATCGTAGGCGCCGGCTTTCATCGCCTCCACAGCGGTCTCCACCGATCCGAATGCCGTCAGCAGGATCACCGGTAGATTCGCGTTCTGCCGGTGCGCGATCGAAAGCAGGTCCTGCCCGCTCATGCCCGGCAGCTTCAGATCGGTCAGCACCAGGTCCGCCCGGTCCAGAAACGGAATCGCCTGCTCCGCCGTCGCCGCCTGGTCCACTTCATATCCCGCCGAGGCTAGCTGGAGTTGCATCACGCGGCGCAGTTTATCTTCGTCTTCCACAACCAGGATGTGTTTTTTCATGCGGCGGGTTCCAACGGCTCGGTGGGCAGCAGAACGCGAAACACGCTCCCCACTCCGGCCTCGCTCTCTACGCTAATCTTACCGCCGTGTTCATCCACGATCTTGGCGACAATGGCGAGCCCTAACCCCACGCCCTCGCGTTTCGTCGTGAAGAACGGGTTGAAGATGCTTTCCCTGTCCTTGCTATCGATCCCCGACCCGCGATCGATTACCGAAAATTCCGCGTATCCCTCCAACCTCCGCGTCTTCACCGTGATCGCCGCATCCGGAGCGCTCGCCTGCGCCGCGTTCAATAACAGGTTGTACGCCACCCGCTCGATCATCTCCCCGTCGAAATGAAACGGCCGGATGTCCGGAGAATAGTTCTTGTAGACTGTCACCGGAAACGGCGGGTTGTGTTGCTCCAGTTGCGAGATCGCCCGGTCCAGTACCTCGCTCAAGTCGTTCTCGGCGCCCAGCAATTGCAAGGGCTTCGCGAAATCGAGAAACCGTGAGATGAGCGAGTTCAGCCGGTCTACCTCGCTGGTGATAAAGCCGGCTAGCTCCTTGCCCACCTCGTTGTCGGCGGCGATGCTCTTACCCAGCATCTCCGCCGATGCCTTCACCGTTCCCAGTGGATTGCGCAACTCGTGAGCCAGTCCCGCGCTCATCTGCCCCAGCGCCGCCAGCCGCTCCGATCGCCTCATCGCCGCCTCCGCCTCCCGCAGGCTCCGGTTGGCCTCCGCAAGCTGCATCGCCGCCGCGCGGTATCGTCTCGCCGCCTCCCGGTTCGATTCCGCCAGTTGGTTCGTCAGAAACCCCACTACCGGAAGAAAGATCACTCGCAGGCTCAGGATCTTTAATCCCTCCCGCGTGATCTCATAGCGGTTTGGATCGAGAAAGAAAGGATGAAGGAAGATCAGGTACGAACCGCAGGCGAGCAGCGTGAAGATTGTAGTGCCGAGCATCCCCAGCGACGTCGCCGCCGATACCACCGGCAGCAGCGTGATCAGGTAGTAGCTGCTCTGAATACCCTCAGTGAAGCCTATCAGCAGAAAACCTAGAATCAGCTTAATGGCGTTTGCCGTGATGATGCCCCGTGCCGTGGAGAAAAACGCCACCCGGGGCTCGGCAAGCTGAAAAATAGCGAGCGCCGAAAGAAGCTCCAACTCGCTGCTGCTGCGGTTCGGACTCGCAAACGCAAGCCCTCCGAACAACAGCAGCCATATGAAATCCTGGGGCCGCACGAACGCTGATTTGCTCTCAGGCATGTCCAAACTGATTGTGCCAAAATATAAGTTCGTTATTCCCCCATGAGTTTTTCGAACACCTCAGATCCGGTCCGGGAAGAGCAGGTTGCCTCCACCGAGACGTCTACCTTCGGCGATATCCTCTCGCAGTTCGAGCAGGACCACAAAGCCGCCGAATCCGCGGCGGAAGCCTTGCCGGGCACCGTCGTCGCCATCAACGCGGATGCCGTCGTCGTCGACATCGGCCGCAAAATGGAAGGCGTCCTCAATCCGGCCCAATTCCAGGATGCCTCCGGCAATGTCCTTCTCAAGGTCGGCGAAACCCTCGCGGTCCTCATCACGGGCCGCAACTCGGAAGGCTACTACGAACTCTCCACCCTGAAAGTGAAGCGGCCTACCGATTGGACGGAGTTCGAGAAGGCCTTCTCTGAAAAAAGCATTATCGCCGGACGGGTTACCGAGATGGTCAAGGGCGGTCTGCGCGTGGACGTGGGCGTCCGCGCCTTCATGCCGGCTTCCCGCAGTGGAGCCAAGGACCCCATCGAACTCGAGAAACTCGTCGGCCAGGAGATCCGCTGCCGCATCACCAAACTCGACACTGCCGCCGAAGACGTCGTCGTGGACCGTAGGGTGGTGATGGAGGAGGAGGCCGCCCAGAAGAAGGAGCAGGTCTTTCAGGCCCTCGCCGAAGGCAGCGTCGTTCACGGAACCGTCCGCACCGTCACCGAGTACGGCGCCTTCGTCGACCTCGGCGGCGTCGATGGCTTGCTCCACATCGGCGACATGTCCTGGAACCGCATCGCCAAGGCCTCCGACTTGGTTTCCGTCGGCGATTCGGTGGAAGTCAAAATTCTCAAGGTGGATCCCGTCACCCGTAAGATCTCCTTGGGAATGAAGCAGCTCACTGCCGACCCCTGGACCGTGGCCACCCAAAATCTCAAAGTGGGTGACCGCCTGAAAGGCAAGGTCGTCCGGTTGGCCGATTTCGGAGCCTTCGTCGAGATCTCCCCCGGTGTCGATGGCCTCATTCATCTCTCCTCCCTCGCCTGGGGCAAGCGCGTCCGCAAGCCCTCCGACGTCGTCAAGGTGGGCGACGTGGTCGAGGCCGTGGTGCTCGATCTTAAGCCATCCGACAAACGCATCTCGTTGAGCTTGAAGGAAGCTCTCGGAGATCCCTGGGATGATGCCGACAAGAAGTTTCCCGTCGGCACTGTGCTCGAAAGCGTGCCCATCACCAACATCGCCAAGTTTGGAGCGTTCGTCGATCTCGGCGGCGGTCTCGAAGGCATGATCCACATCGCCGACATCACCAACGAAAAGCGCCTCGACCATCCCAAGGACATGCTCGCCGCCGGGCAGAAAGTCCGCGCCCTGGTCCTCGAAGTGGACAAGGAAAAACATCGTATCCGCCTGGGAATGAAGCAGTTGGAGCCGACCGTCGTGGACCAGTTCATCGCCTCCCATCAGGTGGGCGACCCCGTCAGCGGACGCGTGGTTTCCACCGATGCGCATGTCGCCAGGGTTCAGGTAGCCGAGGGCGTCACCGCCATTTGCCGCCTGCCCAAGGACGAACCAGCCCCGCAATTGAAGCCCACGCCCGAGCAGTTGAAGGCGGGTCTCTCCGAACTTTCCGCCATGCTCAGCGCCCGCTGGAAATCCGGTCCTCCCGAGTCGGCCCAGCGTGCCGACAAACTGCGCGCCGGTGAAGTCCGTTCCTTCAAAATCTCGGCCTTGGACCCGAACCGCAAAACCGTGGAAGTGGAAATCCAATAGCCGCGTTACGTTTTCTTCCCTCCTCCGTCCTTAGCTATGTTGACTGGAAAGGGTGAGGCAGCTACGGCATTTGTCCCGGCGCCGGCCGCTTTGGCCGAGGCGGACTTGATCCGCGCGGCGCAGCGCGGGGACCAGCGCGCCTTTGAATCGTTGGTGCAGGCTCACGACCAGGGGGTCCTCCGATTGGCGTGTAATCTCTTGCGCAGCGAGCAGGATGCCTTCGACATCTACCAGGAGACGTTCCTTCGTGTCTACCGCAATCTGCACACCTTCCGCTTCGATTGCAGCTTCCGCACCTGGCTCTACCGCATCGTTACCAACCTTTGCCTGGACCACCTGCGAAAGCGCAAGGTCCGCAAGGAGGAATCCACCACCCTTTCCACCAGCGGCGGCGAAGTCGACCGCGCCTCCGTCCTCCCCGAGGAAAATCCCCACGGCGACCCCCAGCGCAACCTCATGAGTCAGGAGTTGCGCGGCCGCATCGAGCGTGTTCTCGAAGATCTTACTCCTCGCGAACGCATGGTTTTCGAAATGCGCCACTACCACGGCATGCGGCTGCGCGCCATCGGCGAGTCGCTCGGTACCACCGAGGAAGCCGCGAAAAATTGCCTTTTTCGCGCCACTCAGAAAATGAGAACGGCGCTTGGAGATTTTCTATGACTTGCGCCGAGGCAACCAGGAATATCCCCTTGTATCTCTACGGAGAGCTGGATTTTCTTGAGGAGGAGACCCTCGATGCCCACTTGGATCAATGCCGGCCCTGCCGAGCGGAATTGGAGAAACAGCGGGCCGTTCTGCGCGCCTTGGACTCTCACGAATGGCAGCCCGGCCCCCAACTGCTCGATGCCTGCCGCCGCGAACTGCATTCCCGCGCTGCTTCTGTCGCCGCCGAACGCCGTTCCATCAGGGTCCGCCTACTCGACTGGGCGCGCTCCGAATTGCCCGTCATGTGGACGTGGCGGCCGCTGTTCGCCATGGCCCTCCTCGCCGTCGGATTCTTTGGCGGAAGGCTGTTCGACGTTGCCGCACGGGGCTTTGAACCATCCCTGTTGCGTGTTCGCGATCTCACCCGGAACCCGGGAGGCGGAGTCCGGCTCGTCCTCGAAGAGGTTCGCGTAAAGACGCTTACAGGCCCCGTGGACGACAGCAGGATCAAAGGCATGCTGTTGGCCGCCGCAAACGATCCGGCCAACCCCGGCTTGCGCGCCCGTACCCTTGACATCCTCAAAGATCGCTGCCAGCAGACCGATGTCCGGCATACCTTGCTTCATGCCCTGCGCGAAGACCCCAATCCCGGAGTGCGGCTGAAGGCCATCGAGGGCTTAAAGCCTTTCGCCCGCGAACCTGAGATACGCAGGGTCCTCTCCCAGGTTCTGCTGGCCGACGAAAACCCGGGTGTCCGCACCATGGCTGTCGACCTGCTCGTCGAAGACATGCAGACGGAGGTGATCGGCACCCTTCAGGAATTGATTCTGCGCGAGAACAATCCCTACATCCGGCAAAAGAGCTTGAACGCCCTCCGCGAGGTGAACGCCTCCCTCGAGACTTTCTGAGGGAACTGCCCATATGATGTTCCTCCTGTGCCAATTAGCCCTTGGGATCATGCCGGCAGCCGCGCAGGAGTACAAAATCATCAGGGAAGGTCCTTATTGGGTGCGTGTGGATGTTGGCGTTCTTCCTCCGCCCGCCGGAGCGCGGTTGCGTGTGGATAGCCCGGGAACCGTCCTGGCTCGCGGAGAGCAGCGCGACGATTTGGGCTACCTCGTTCGCCGGAGGGTCCGGGCGTCCAATCTGGCGGCAGCGAAGCGTTTGTTGAGCGGCCCCCCGGTTTCCTACTCGAGCACCCGCGGCCAGGAAACACTGCGTGTGGCCCCCGGGTGGGAGCGGCGGTTCCCGCCGGAACTCGTCCTTCACCTGCCTCGGCGGCTGCACTCTCTTTCCCTGAATGTGCAGGACGGTACCGTCACCGCTCTCGATATGGACGGAGCTGTCGCCGTGAATGCCAAGGCGGGTTCTATCGTAGTGGACCGAATTCAATCGTCCGTTACTGCACAGACCGGCGGAGGGGAGATTCGCCTCGGCCGCATCCGAGGCGCGATTCGCTGCCTGTCGGGCGGCGGCGGCATCTCCGTCGACTCTGCCGGGGACCAGGCCGTCCTCGAGACAGCCGGCGGGGAGATCTTCATTCGCGAAGCCTCCGGACCCGTGTTTGCCGCCACAGGCGGAGGCAACATAGAAATTCAACGCGCTGTCTCCTTGGTGAATGCCCGCACCAACGGCGGCCTGGTGAGCGTCAATCAGGCTCTGGGTATGGTTCGGGCCAACACCTCGGGCGGGGCTATCCGCATCGGCGTCGCAAAAGGCGTCCAGTGTGAATCCGCCGCGGGAGCCATTGAACTTCAATCCGTCTCCGGTGCCCTCCGTGCCTCCACGCTGATGGGCAGCATTCTTGCCAATATCCAGGATGGCCGCTTCGAGGACTCTTTCCTTAACACCAATGCGGGTGACATCACCGTCTTTCTTCCGTCTAATCTGGCAGTGACGGTTCAGGCCGACAATGAAATGTCCGGAGCGATCGGTCGCATCCTGTCGGAATTTCCCGAGATTCGCGTCTATCGCGGCATCTGGTCCGGCGGCAGGCCCATCCAGGCTCAGGGCACCCTCAACGGCGGGGGCCCCGTCTTGAAACTGGCCGCAGCCGGTGGAATCATTTCCCTGAAGCGCCAGAAGTAATTGTGCTGTAAGGATAAAAGTATGGTTCTGGCAAGAGGCTCCGTTGGCTTTCTCTGTACGTCGATGGCCGTCCTCGGCCTCACGCTGCAGCCTGCCCTGGCGCAAAAAGAGAACGAGCGCGGCTTGGCCGTGGTATACCCAGGCTCGACGCCCCGCAGTTTTCTCGGCGTGGCTGTCGTCGAGATCAATGCGGAGCGCGCCAAAGCGCTCAAACTCGCTGAAGAGCACGGTGTGGAGGTGACTCGGGTAGAGGAAGACAGCCCTGCCTCCCGAGCTGGTCTGAAAGTCCAGGATGTCGTTCTCGAATATCAGGGGCAGCGCGTCGAAGGGGCGGAGCAGTTTGTTCGTCTCGTACGGGAAACCCCCTCCGGACGCGAGGTGAAATTGCTGATCAGCCGTAATGGCCAGACAAGCCTCCTGCCGGCAACTATCGCCTCCCGCCAGATGAAAACCCTCGAAATCGGGGACATGCAGATTGCCGTTCCTCATCTCCCCGAACTGCCCCGCAATCCAGCGGGTGAGATACCGCGGTCCTTCCTCGCATTGGAGAGCCCTGTCCTCGGTATCGAAGCCGAGTCGCTGAACTCGCAACTGGCCGAGTTCTTTGGTGTGAAGGAAGGGGTCCTCGTGCGCTTGGTGCGCAAAGGAACTGCGGCGGAGCGTGCTGGTCTTCGCGCCGGTGACGTCATCGTCAAGGTTGGCGGCCGGAAAGTGGTGACGCCCTTGGAAGTGGCGGGCGCCCTGCGAGCACACGCGAGCGCGAAGAACGTCCCGCTGTCCGTTGTCCGCGAGAAGAAAAGCCTTACCCTGCCCGTTACCATTGAAGACGACAGCGGCCGCCTCGTTCCACGAGGCCGCTCGGTGCGGTTTCCACATTAGCGCCCTCTCTCCATCGCTTCGAATCTTCTAGCGCCCGCCTCTTCTTCCACCGCGCCGGATCCAGTCAGAATCTGTTGTACCTTCAGCAGCAGTTCCACCTCCTTCTGCGGCAGGCAAAGCGCCGCGGAAATCTGTTCCAGCCTCTCGCCACGTCGGAAAAGCCGGATGGCTTGCGTCCTTCGGCTCAGGTTGAATCCGGAAACCGGAGCCTGCGGAGGCACCATCACCTCCGCTCTGCGCTCGGCATCGTCCACCCTCGTCTTCAAGTCCTGCACCACCCCGCGCAGCACTCCCAACTCGCTTTGTATGGCCTGCTGCCGCTTGTTCCATCGAATTTGAAAATCCTGTTGCATCTTCTTCATCTCCAGGAATAGAAACAGCGCCAGGCCGGCTCCCGTGAGCCCCACCAGATACGGCGCCAGATTGAGGATCGATGTCGCCATGCGCTTGCCTCAGTACAATGTGCGAAGCCTTTCTTCTTTGCTGATGATCTGCTTGATCCGCACCCCATAGTTTCCCTCCACCACTACCACCTCCCCGCGCGCTATGACGCAATTATTCACAATCAGATCCACCGGCTCGGAAATCGCCCGGTTCAATTCGACGATCGACCCCGAGTTGAGCTTGAGCACGTCTCTCAGCGGAAGTTGTGTCCGGCCGAAGCTGATACTCACCGGCAGTTCCACTTCGAGAAGCAGTTCCAGGGTCCGTGAATTCTCCACCGCCGGAGACAAAGTCCTCCCCGGGGCCGCTGCCGTAGCCTTGCCCTCTGGTGCGCTTCCCGGTTGCGGCTTCGCCGGTTCACTCGCCGGCTCCGCCGAGAGATGCAGCGCCTCGTTCCAGCCGAAAACCACCTTGAGCGACGCCCCGCCCAGTTTCACCCTTATCTCGATGCTCCAGTTCGGGCTCGGTGGAGGGTCGATCTCCCGACCCTTCTCGCAATTGACTTCCTTACGGATTCGCCGCGTCAGCGCTTGCCCCGTCGAAGAGAGCGCCTGACCCTGAATCTCCATCCAGGTTCCGCGGCAATCCTCCGCCGTGATGTCGTCCAGCCCCGCCGCCGCTAGTGCAAGACGCCCCGTTTCGCTCCAAGTACTCTCTGCGGCTCCCAGCCAGCACGCCGATCCTGGCGCCGCCGTCAACGGCTGCTCCCACCACAACCATCCGTCTGTCTCGGCGGTAAGGTTAGTCCCGGCGGGGAGAACACTCCAATCGATTTCCGGCCGCTCGCTCGTCATGGCCTCGATCGATTGCCCGAAGGCGCTGGCGAAGGCTTCCGCGATGAACCTTCCGCCCTCGCCAATCGCCTTCAAGTCCATCTCCGCCATGATCTATACCCCTCGAGTCGTCGGCCACCGCTTCTCGATGAATGCACGCAGCCTCAGAATTGCCTGCGACTTGAGCTGCGAGACGCGAGATTCATGCAGCTCCACGATCTTGGCGATCTCCCGCAACGTCATCTCCTCGTGGTAGTACAGGCTCAGAACCGTCCTCTCGATGGGCGGCATCCGCTCAATCGCTTCCTTGAGCAGTTTCTCGAGCTCGGAGCGCTCCAACAGCCTCGAGGGCCATTGCTCTTCATCGTCCGATATGTACTTCAGCAAGTCGCGCCCGTTTTCATCATTCGAGGTGGATTCCAGACTTCCGAGATTCACGCCGCGGATGTCGACCAGCCACTCATGATACTCGTCGATGGTCAGCCGCAACTCCGCCGCAATCTGCTCCTCCGTCGGCGCTCCGTGCAAACGCTGTTCCAACGACGCGATTGCCGCCTCAATCTGCTTCGTCCTTTTTCGCTGCTGGCGCGGCGCCCAATCGAGGCCGCGTAAACTGTCCAGAATTGCCCCGCGGATCTTGTACTCCGCGTACGTCTTCAGCTTCACGTTGTGGCTCGGGTCGAAGTGGTCGATCGCGGAAATCAGGCCGACGATGCCCGTCGAAACCAGATCTTCCAGACTGACGCTCTCCGGCAGCCGCTCATGGATTCGGCGAGCGATCAACCGGACTTGCGGCAAGTGCTCCATGATGAGCTGCTCCCGCTCTTCGCCCGCTAGTTTCGGACCTGCTCGGTATGGATGCATGGACCCGTGACTTCTCCTTGCCGTTCAACTTCCGGTATCACAGACCGGCGACTGCGCTCCCGGCCCGCGCAAACAGATTCGACTTCCGCAGCTCGCGTCTCCCCGCGCCCGCGACAATCCGTGACAGGATTCCTTCCACGCTCGCTGGCTCCAGATCCTCCGGAATCTTCTGTCCTCCGCAAAGGAACGACACAGGCTTCTTCCTCTGCGCAGCAATGCTGAACAGGCTTCCGAAGGTGTCCGTCTCGTCCATGTGAGCAAAGAGGAGTTTGTCCGGCGCCAAAGCCTGGAATCGCTCCGCGACTGCTCTAAGATCGGATGATTTTACCGCTGCCGATAGGACTAAGTGGACGTCTATTTCTCCGTGCTTTTCAAACACAATTGCTAGTTCTTGTATTACATCCGTATCACCTTGACTTAACCCCGGTGTGTCTATAAAAATCCACTCCTTGTGCCGGTGCTCCGATAAGTGCTGCGGTAACATACCCGGCGACTCTACTGCCTGAAACCCGACTCCCAGGATCCCCGCATAGTGCCGTAGCTGCTCGGCTGCCGCTATCCGGTAGCTGTCGAGCGAAAGTATCTGCATCGGCTTTCTGCTGCGTATTCCATATTGCACCGCGAGTTTCACCAGCGCCGTTGTCTTTCCCCCTCCAGGCGGACCAACCAGCGCAACCACCTTCCCAGCGGGGCTTCGCAATGTCCGCCCTGCTTTCCCCAGTTCCGGATGAACTGACACCCGCTTCTCCATCTGCTCCCGCAGCGAACTCATCAGGCGCGCGGCTACAGTACGCCCTGCATCGTCTCGAATCGGCTTCTTGGCGCAGCCTGCCAGCAACTCCTGCGCCACTTCCGGGGCCACATCCTCGGCAAGCAGCGATGTGTACATGCGCGCTAGCTCCGCATCGGCCAGCAGCCCGCTGGCCGCTACCGAGAGCGTCCCCGATCGCGCCACGGCCTCGCTCATGCGCTCCATTTCCCGGCGAAGCTCACTCAGGTCTCCGAGCAGCCTGCTCGCTTCGGGCGGCTTCGGTCCCGGCGGGTCAGCAGCCTTTCTACTCTTGCTCTGAGCCTCTGTGCTCGCCTCCGGTTCTTCGAGCGCGAATACCACCTCGTACGCCCCCAGATGCTTTGTCCCACGAGACGTTGCCCTGGAGTCAACCAGCATTGCCTCGTCTCCGAGTTCCTGTCTCGCCTGCTGGATAGCTGCTTCCACACTGGCCGCGAAATACGATTTGAGCCGCATTCCTTCCTCCTGTTACCCGCCGATCGAACCCAGGGAAATGACTCGCACCCCCGTCGGAATCTCGTTGTGCGCCAGCACCACCAGGTTCGGCTGCGCGCTTTCCACAATCTGCCGCAGGAAATAGCGGCAACCCGAACCTGTAAGCAGCACCGTTGGCGTATCCATGGCGCCCAAACTCCTGCTGAACCGTTCCAGCAATTCCCGTACCCTTTGCGGAGGCAGGTTCAGGTGCGACGTGTTCTCCCCGTGCTCAACCGCGCTCTCCAGATTCCGCTCCGCCGCAGGATCAAGAAAATACGCCGGTAAGTCGCCCGCCGGGTTGAGATACGGTTTCGTCACTACCCGCCGGATCGCCTGCCGCACGAATTCCGTCAACACAATCGGATTCTTTGTGATACTCGCCGATTCGCCGAGCGCTTCCAAAATGGAACCGGCGTCCCGAATCGAAACCCGCTCCCGCAGCAGGTTCTGCAGCACCTTCTGCACAGTTGCGAGCGGCAGCAGTTTCGGAACAAGATCCTCCACCACCTTCGGATTCTCTTCCACTACCCGGTCCAGCACCTTCTTGGCGTCCTGCCGCGAGAACAGTTCGTGCGCGTGGCGCCGTACCATCTCCGCCAGGTGGGTCCCCAACACGCTAACGGCATCCACAACCGTGTATCCCGCATGCCTCGCTTCCTCAGCCTTGGCCGAAGGAATCCAGATGGCGGCCATGCCGAAAGCCGGCTCCCTGGCCGGTATCCCGTTCATCTTTGTTGTAACCCGCGATCCGGCAATCGCCAGTTCATGTCCCGCGGGCAGATCGAAACGGGCGATCTCCACGCCCTTCAGTAGAATCAGGTATTCCGAAGCCCGCAGCGAAAGATTGTCCGTCACCCGGACGGCGGGCAACACGTAGCCCATCTCGCTCGCCATCTGGCGCCGGATCGCCCCAATCCTCCGCAGAAGCGGCGAGTTCTGCCCCCCTTCCACAAGCCTCACCAGCCCCAAGCCCACTTCCACCGCCAGCAGGTCCACTCGCAGCAGGGATTCAATATTCTCTTTGGGTTGAGGCGCTGCCGTCGGCGACGCCGTTTCCGCTCTCGAGGCGGCTTCTTCTCCCCGCATCCGTATTGCCGCGTATCCCAAACCTCCCCCAATCGCCAGAAATGGAATCTTGGGCAGCCCGGGAAACATAGCCATCGCCAGAAGCACCCCCGAGGCGAGCAGCAGGGGCTGGGAGTGGCTGAATAACTGTTGCCGTACGTCGGCTTCCAGGCCTTTCTCCGAACTCGCCCGAGTTACAATCAATCCTCCGGAAATGGAAATCATCAAGGCGGGAATTACTGTCACTAGACCATCCCCGATTGTAAGTACCGTGTAAGTTTCGAGCGCGCGCGTGATATCCATCCCATGCTGTAGGATTCCAATCAGAATCCCGGCAATGATATTGATGGCCGTGATCAGAATACTTGCCACCGCATCCCTTTGGGTAAACCGCGATGCGCCGTCCATGGCCCCATAGAACTCCGCCTCCGCCGCAAGCTGCTTCCGGCGAACACGCGCCTCCGCCTCGTCAATCAACCCCGCGTTGAGATCCGAATCGATGGACATCTGCTTGCCTGGAAGCGCATCCAAAGTGAATCGCGCCGTCACCTCCGAAATGCGCACCGCGCCGTGGTTGATCACCACGTATTGAATGGCGATCAATACGAGAAAAATCACGGCGCCGATGATGTAATTGCCGCCCACCACGAACTGGCCGAAGGCCTCAATCACCTCCCCGGCCGCCGAAGTTCCGGTGTTTCCGTTGAGTAGGATCAGCCTCGCGCTCGATACGTTCAACGCCAGGCGAAACAGTGTCATTAGCAGCAGCGTCGTGGGGAAAATGCTGAACTCCACCGGTCGGAGAATGTGCATTGCCACCAGCAGGATGATCACCGACATCGTGATGTTCGCGCTGATGAGAAAGTCCAGCAGCAGCGACGGCATCGGCGTGACCATCGCCAGCAGGATTCCCAACACGGCCAGCGGAACGCTCATCTCCTTCCATGGCGCTGAGCGCAAGCTCGTGCCGAAGGCGCTCACAAAGCTTCCGGCCTTGGGCCGCGGTGCGTCCTTTCCTCCCGCCGCATGTAACCGTTCGGCCGGAATCCGGGTCGCGGAGATGGATGGGATAGGTGCGCTAACAGCCATTCATGATCCTCCCGAAAGTCGCCCTTGCGCGCGGCCCGGCTATTGGCCGGGCAGATTGCCGCGCATCAGGCGGTAGATGTAAGCGAGCACTTCCGCCACCGCTTGATAGAGATGGGCGGGGATCTCCTGTCCCACCTCCACTGAGCCATAAAGTGACCGCGCCAACGGCGCATTCTCCACTACCGGCACCTGGTTTCGGACAGCCACTTCCCTGATTCGCAGGGCAAGCCAGTTCTTTCCTTTCGCCACCACTTTCGGAGCGCCCGATGCATTCATCTGATACCGGATAGCCACCGCGTAGTGAGTCGGATTGACGATTACCGCCGTTGCCTTGGGCACCTGCTGCATCATCCGCCGCCGCAACGCCTCCCGTTGCAATCGCCGGATGCGCATGCGGATCAGGGGATTTCCCTCCACCTCTTTCTGCTCCTCGCGTATCTCCTGCTTCGACATCCGCAACTGCCCCATCCACCGGCGCTTCTGCCGGAATAAATCCACCGCCCCGAATACAAGAAAGAGCATCGAGGCCTTCCACAGCAGATCCCCCAGCGACTCTCCCACTCTTCCCAACCCCTGTTCCACGGACATGCGCGGCAGTTGGAGATAGACCGCCCAGTTCGCCCTTGCCAGCCGCCAGACTATCCATCCGAATACCGGCAGCAGAACCAGCGATTGCGCGCAGGCGGAGAGGTTTTGCGAAAGCATCTGCCCGAGCCTCGGCATCGGATTGAGCCGGCTGAAGTCCGGCGCCAGCTTCTTCCCCGAAAACCCGAACCCGGTGGTGAGCAAGTGAACACCGGCGAACAGCGTGGAAAGCCCGAGTCCAACCGCGCAGAGCATTGCCAGGTATCCCCAGCCGATCCGGCCCAGCCAGCGCACAACCGTCAAGGGCGTCAATTCGGTCACAAACGCCAGTTCCAGAAGTTCCTTCATCAGCCTCCGCGAGGCGGTGAGTACATTTGTGGCCTGCGAGTTCGCCAGCCAAACAAACGTCAGAAACGTAACGCTGCCGACAAACTCGCGGCTTGCCGGAAACTGTCCCTCCTTCCGCGCCTTCTCGAGCCTTCGTGGAGTCGGTTGCTCTGTCCGCTGGGATGAGTCGGCCAATTCCTGCCTCCGTAAACCTTACTTCGCCCAAAGGAAAACCACTCCTTCCGCTTGTTGGCGGAACACCGCGGGAAGAACCCCGGCGAGCGCGGCCAGCGTGACCAGCGTCACCAGCATCTTTGCCGGAAAGGCCAGGGTGAGTAGCTGCAACTGGGCCTGCACCCGCCCGAGCAAGGCCAGGCAGACATCGAGCATCACCAGTAGCGCCAGGACCGGCAACGCCAACCGGAACGCCGTCTTCCACATATCCGCTCCCAGGGCGAGCAGGGACCCTGCCTGGTCCCAACCTCCCATCCACACACCGGCCGGATGCTTTTCAAAGCTGGCGGCAAGGGAGCGCAACAGTTCCGCGTCCAGTCGAAAGCTGAAGAACAACAGGCTTGTCCCCAGTTGCGCAATCACCTGTAGGACGCTCGAGTCGGCGTCGCTCGACGGGTCGATCGTCGAAGCATAGGCGTACCCGGCCTGCAGCCCAAGGATTTGCATGGCGAGCGTAAACCCTTCCATCACGAAGCCCACCCCAATTCCCAGCAGCAATCCGAAGAAGCATTCCGCGAGGATCCATCCGGCGAGTTCGCCGATACCAGGACTCACTTTGGGCGGTGCGGGCCAGACAGGGAACAGCGCCGCCGTTAGCGCCAAAGAAAATACAATCCGCGCTACATCCGGCCCCTTGCGCCATCCCGGTACGGGAACCAGGGCCACCACTCCGGATACTCTCGCCAATACCAGGACGAAGCTCCACAACAGACTCGTCAGCGCGGCGTCACCGGGCATAGCGGCTGAAATCTCCAAACAGCGCCGTGGTATACCCCACCAGCCGTGCCAGCATCCATGGCAGGAAGATGACGAGCGCGGCGAGGAACGCCAGCAGACGCGGCACCGCGCCAAAGCTCGAGTCCTGAATCGATGTGACAATCTGTATCAGGCTCACGAGAATGCCCGTCACGAAGCCCAAGGCGAGTAATGGGAGCCCCAGCCAGAAGGTAGTCCAGAAGGTCTGCCGTATCAGATCGGCAATCTGTTCCGCATTCATGCCATCACCTCATACACCTGCGTAGAAACTCTTCACCAGCGAGCCGATCACCAGGTTCCACCCATCTACAAGAACGAACAGCATGATCTTAAACGGAGCCGACAACATGACCGGGGGAAGTTGCACCATGCCGATGGAGAGTGTCACGCTCGCCACCACCATGTCGATCACCAGAAACGGCAGAAAAAGCACCGCGCCGATCTGAAAGCCGGTTCGCAGCTCGCTGAGAATATAGGCGGGAACCAGAATCTTCAACTCGACATCGGCCGGCCGCGCCGGCATGGGCGAATGGGTGATCTCGAGAAAAAGACGGATATCTTTCTCCCTGCAATATCGCAGAAGAAACATCTGAATTGGCCGTGTCCCCTCTTCCCAGGCCTGTGCCGCCGAGATCTCCCCTTTCTCAAGCGGCTCCCATCCTTTGTGATACGCCTCGCTGAAAACAGGATTCATGATCAGCAGAGTCAGGAAGAGAGCCAGCCCGACAAGCACCTGGTTTGATGGCGTGGACTGAGTGCCCAACGCCTGCCTTAGAAAATGCAATACGACAGTGATTCTCAAAAAAGGCGTGATCGACATGAATACAGCCGGCAGAACCGTGAGCAGAGTGAGTAATATTACGATCTGCATCGGCACACCGAGAATATTGACTCCGCCCTTCTCCAAGAGCCCAGGTATCTTAGCGCCGGTCTGGCCCGAAGCTAACGCCGTACCGCCGGCAAACAGAAAGCAAAGCAATTTCTCGCCTCCCATATCTACCTCACACCAGCCGGGGAGGGGCGCTCTGCCTTCGTTTCGCCGCCCGGCCATCGCATCGTCTTGAGCAGAGAACACCGGTCTCCGTGCACCGCCACTACCAGCATTTGATCCGCCAAGCGAACTGCATAGAGCGAATGCCTGGGCGAAAGAGCCAACCTGTCGATTACTTCGAGCACCTTCGCTCTTCTACGGTCGCCGCCTATCAGGCGGAACGTGTTTCCTCGCGCTCGGCCGAGCAGTGCTCTGGCGCCCGCCGCCAGAGCAATCACCAGTGCAATCGCACCGGCTTGCGCAAACCAGCCCATACTACTCTCCTGTGTTGAAGTCCGTGATTCGCACGCCCATCTGGTCCTCGATGACTACAATTTCGCCGAATGCCACCAGGGCGCCTCCCACGAGAATGTCTATGTTCTCCCCCGCGGACCGCGTGAGTTTGAGCACACTGCCCGATTCGAGTTCGAGTATCTGCCGCATCGCGATCACCTTCTTGTCCAGTTCCACCACGATATCGAGGGTGATATCGGCGAAGTGATGCAACTCATCCAATGGGTTCTGGGGCGGGATCACGGCCTATTCGCGCCTCCTCATTACCTCTTGAGATTGATGGTTTCCTGGCTCAATTCATCCACAGTGGTAACGACTTTCGCATTGGCCTGGTAGCCTCGTTGCAGTACGATGAGATTGGTGAACTCGCGGGCAATGTCCACGGTGGATGATTCGATGGCCCCGCCGAGGATGGTGCCGCGCCCACCTGTCCCGGCCGTGCCGATGGCCGGCAGCGCTGTTCTCGCGCTCAGTTGATAGTTGTTGTTTCCCACCGCCACCAGCGATTCAGGGTTACGGATGGCGGCCATCGCCAGTTGCCCCACCATGATCTGTTGTCCATCCGAGTACTGCGCGAGGATGCGCCCTCCGTCATCAAGCCCTACGCGGATCAACTGCGCCGCCGGCGATCCATCCTGCGCGTTGGCCGACACCGCCGAGGGCTGGGCATATTGCGAGAACCGCGGCGTGGTCCCGTCAAACAAGTTCCATGTCAGAGTCATGTCCGCCGCTCCGTCCGTCAAGCCCGTTACGGTGATCGTCGGAAAGGGTCCGGCGGCCGGCGGATCGACCAGCTTTCCACTGCTGTCGAACGTGATCGTTCCCGTAACCGGTGTGATGGGGCTCGTGACGTCGGAATCCGGAATCGAGATCGCGTAGTCCCACTGGCCCGCGGTGGCGTTCTTCGTGAAATTCACGGAGATGATGTGGCTTGTGCCCAGCGAGTCGAATACTTCTATCGAAGTGGAGAACTGCGTCGGCGGCGGCCCCGCTGTTCCGGCTGCATTAAGGTTCAAATCAAAAGAAACTTCCGTGGATGGCGTGGGCGCCTTCAGAGAGCCCACCGGAATCACGATATCGCCGACCGCGCGGTTGGTATCGACGGTGCCGCCAATGCTTGTCCAACCCTGCACACGCTCGCTCGTGGCCGTCAGCAGGTTTCCCGATTTGTCCACCTGCAGGTTGCCGCCTCTTGTATATAGCAGAGCGCCCGCCTTGTCGCGCACAACCAGGAAGCCATCACCCTGAATGGCTGCATCGAGCGGACCGGAACTGCTTTGGATGGCTCCCTGGGAAAATTGCCGCAAGGTAACCGGGCGCCCCACTCCGAACCCCACCTGTGTCTCGCCCAGGCCCGCTCCCAATGACTGGGTTACCAGGTCGTGAAACGACACGACACTGGTCTTGAACCCTGGAGTGTTGAGGTTGGCGAGGTTGTTTCCTACCACGTCTACCGCGGTGGAGAGTGCTCCGAGCGCGGAAAGTGCTGTCGAGAAGGATGTGAACATGTTGTTTGAAAATCTCCTGATGTAGCGGCTATTTGTCCCCCGTCGCCGGCGCCGCTGTTTGGCTCGAATTCGTGCTGAGTATGCTGTGGATTGCCTCCAACTGCTGCCGCATTTCGATCATTTGCTCCACGCCGCTGATCTGACTGAGTTGTTGCAGATAGGCGGCTCCATCCGTAGGATTCAGTGGATCCTGATTCTTGAGTTGCGCGACCATGAGCTTGAGGAACATATCCTTGGTTGCGGTTGCGGGATCCGCCGTCTTAGTCGGGGCGGGTTTGACGCCTGTGCCGGCGCCGGACTGCGCGGGTCCTATGAGGGTGTTTGCCATGAAGCCTCCAGTACTTGTTGCCAGGCATCCGCGTTCCGCGGGGCCGGTTTCTTAGACTCGGTTTGCAGCAGCCATGGAGTCCGCTGCTGCTGCTGTTGTTGCTGTCTTGACGCATCGAAGTCTCGGGGAGCGGCCGGCGAGAGGTCCGAAGCCCCCCTCGGCTGCGACTCCCGAGTGCTTACACCGTCGGAAAGTGCGGATTGCGAAGGTTCCCCCCCGCCGGCGGCTGCCTCTGTCCGAATGCCGCGAGTTTCGAGTGAGCCGATCAGCTCTTGAAGATTCGCTCGTAGCGTGCTTCTTACCTCCCGGTCGGGAGAGTGTACGGAGACTTGGACACGCCCTCCTTGATCTACCAGCCGCACCTCGATGTCACGTAATCCCGCGGAATCGAGCGGGAGCGTGATTTGTTTGGATTCCCGCGCCGGCGCCGTGATGTGCTGAGTCTCCGCCGGCGATGCCGTTTCGGCCATGGGGGTTTCGCCCCTTGCCCCTGATGGCCCGTCCGCTTTTCGCGTCTCGCTCAGGGCAGCCCTCGATGCCACCGCTGCAAAGTGCGCAAGCGCAGGGGTTTCCTTCGGCATCTCCCGGACCCGCTTCTCCTGTACCGGTTGTGCCGTGTTGATGGGCTCTGTCTTGATCTGCGGCCGTTCGGGCCGGCGATCCGGGGAAGCTTGCGCACCACTCTGCTCTTTTGAGCCTTCGGGCGTTGCCGTATCTCTACTTCGCACCTCTGCGGCTGGAACTTTGAGGTTTGCGCCAGGAGACGCGCGGAAGTCCTGCTTGATGGGTTGGCTGCTCGCCTTGGGATGACTGCCCGGCTCCCGCTGGACTTCGTCAGGCGCCCGCGTTTCCCTGCCTTCAGGAGTTTGGCGGACCAGGCTGGCCTGCGCTTCATTCATTGCGAGAACCACTGGAGGCGCATCGGGTGTCCGCTCCGCCCGAGGCAAAGCCGCCGCCCTCACCGAGTCCTGCTTTGTAACTCCCGCAACCGCTTCCTTCGCGGCCGGGGGGCTCTCCTGAGTTCTTGGAACAGCCTGCTCCGCTGTACGGGAGGCGCTTTCCAATCGAAGGGTGAATGCGGCCTCCCATGGACGTGTCTGCGCCTTCTCCATTGATAGGGGAGCGATCAAGGCCGGCACGGAACCCTGCGTTGCACTGCCAGTTGCCTGCAAATCCACATGCGGAACAGGAACAGGAACAGGAACGGGAGCAGGCAAGTCCGGCGCCGGGAACAATGGCTGCGATGGAGGCGGAGGCTGCGTTCCCTCGATCGTGGGGGCTAATCTTGGTCGTGCAGCGTCCAAGACCTGCGCTGGCGGCGAATCCTCCTTTAGGTCCCACTCCTTCGGGGACTGCACTCGCGAAAACAGAACAACAGGAGATTCCCGGTCGGAAAATGCGTATGCGGCATCGAATTCCATTTGCGGGTGAGATCGTTCCGCAACGAATTCGGCGGCCCCCGGGCAGTTCGTCTGGAGCATATTCTCCTCTTTCTCCTTCTCTTTCTGTTCCGGCCGCCGGGTAATCACCTCCCTCTCCGCGCCGGCCGCCAGAGGCAGGCTCAGATACCACACTGGCTTCAGAGCCGGCGATGAAGCTTCCCGATGCTGCTGTTCCTCGCCGGCAGATCCCGGTACATCGTCAAAATCAGGTGAAAGTTCGGTGTTGTCCCGGTAATCAGGCATCGGGGGCATGTCCGGCAGAAGGTCCTCCATCAAATTCCGAAAACTCATTTCTCTGAAGGAAGCCATTGGCGTCACTGCCGTCTTTCCTGTTGGCATAAGGTCGTTCATGGGGAAGGCAAGGCCGCCCTCACGGCCTATCTCGGGTGTTGCGGGCACTGCGATGAACGGCAAACTGATCACGCGGGAACTACTGCATATGAACGGCCAACCGGCGGACTGTGAAATTACAAGAGGTTGAGAGCAAGCGGCGTGGCAACAAATGATCGTTTCGTTCCAATTCGACAATGTTCTGCCGTTTTGAAACATCCACTGTCCCCCTCATCGGCGAAAAAACAAGTGGTTTGAAAGGACTTCCCGTTCGGCAACCAAACTGCTCTCACTCTCGGCGATGGATGCTCTCTTCACGACGGCGGCAAGCGGTCTCAGGGCCAGAATGGAATCTCTCGACATGCTCGCCAATAACCTGGCGAACGCAACATCATCGGGATTCAAGGCGGACCGCGAATACTACAGCACCTACATCGCGCCGGAAGCCTTGGACGGCCCGGAGAACACTCTGCCCGCTGCAAGTCCCGTCATTGAGAAGAACTGGATCGACTTTGCTCAGGGCAACCTCATGCCCACCGGGAGCTCTTTGGATTTTTCATTGCGCGGCGCAGGTTTCTTTGTCGTGGACTCTGCCGGCGGCGCGCTCTACACACGCAATGGAAATTTTCAAATCAACTCCGGAGGCATTCTTGTGACTCAGGCGGGCGATTCTGTGCGCGGATCCGACGGGAAGCCGATCCGCCTCAATCCGAATCAACCGGCTACGCTGGACGAGCTGGGAGCCATCCGTCAGGGCGGACAGGTGGTTGGGCGCTTTGCCATTGTAGACTTCGAGGACAAAGCTGGTTTGACGAAGGCCGGCACAACGTACTTCCGTTATGACGGTATGCAGAAGACATCCTCGCCAACGGGCACAAAAATAGAACAGGGCAGGCTGGAGACTACAAATTATCAGCCCGCGGAAGCGGCCATACGTCTCGTCAGCGTCCTGCGGCAGTTTGAGACGCTCCAACGAGCCATTACGCTTGGCGCGGAAATGAATCGCCGTGCCGTGGAAGATGTCGCCCGGGTGAAAGAGTGAATCACGAAGAGAGAAAGGAATAACAATGATACGGTCTCTTTACAGCGCTGGCAGCGGCATGGTAGCCCAGCAGATGAACGTGGACAATATTGCGCACAACTTGGCGAATGCCAATACAGTGGGCTTCAAGATGCGCCGGACGCAGTTTCAGGATCTGCTCTACCAGAGCCTGGTCCAACCGGGCGCCGCCGCGGGTGCGCAAACCGTTGTGCCTAGCGGACTACAGGTGGGGCTTGGGACAAGACCCGCCGCCAACGAAATCCTATTCACCCAGGGAAATTTCGCTTCCACCGACAACCCCCTGGATCTCGTCATTCAAGGAAAGGGCTTTTTCCAAATCCGCCGTCCGAGCGGTGAACTGGCCTACACCAGAAGCGGCGAGTTTCATCTCGACCGCGACGGTAACGTTGTGACTTCCGATGGGGATCCCCTCGAGCCGCAAATCACGCTGCCGCCCGAGGCCCAATCCATCACGATTGCGTCCGACGGTACCGTCAGCTACTCTTTGCCGGGTCAGACCGCTGTACAGCAAGCAGGCCAGATTCAACTGGCTAACTTTCCCAACCCCGCGGGGCTGAACAGCCTTGGCAAGAATCTCTTCGCGCCCACTGACGCTTCCGGTGAGCCGACTCTGGGTAATCCTGGGGGGCAGGAAGGCCTGGGCACCCTCCAGCAGGGATACCTTGAGCAATCGAATGTCAGCGTGGTGGAAGAGTTCATTAACCTGATCGTGAGCCAGCGGGCCTATGAGGCGAACTCCAAGGTAGTGCGTGCTTCCGATGAGATGTATCAGCAAGTGAATAACATGACGCGATGATGATACTCTCCCTGGTATTCCTTGTGGCTGTGGCCGAAGGCGCCTGCGTGCTCGTGCAGGGCGATTCCGTACTGGATTCTGATCTCGAATCCGCTCTTGTTGGCGCTTCCGCGCAGGCGGCCGGACGCCCGCTGATGCGCGCTCCCATTGCCGGCGCCAGAAGGTGGATCGGCGCTGAAGAACTCACCCGGTTGCCCGGCGTCCGCCCCGCCGAAATGCGCATTCCCCCCCAGGGAATCTGCATCGAGCGCGCGGCCCGGCATCTCGACGAAAGTCTGCTGCGGGAAAGCCTTCGAAAGGCAATTCAGGATGACACGGTGTCCATCGAGATACTGGACTTCAGCCGCTACCCCCTGCCGGAAGGACAACTCGAGTTTCTCAGGAGCGGCTTGATGGCATCCCCTTCCGCAAGGCCGGAACGGGCGGTGCTCTGGCGGGGGCGAGTACTAAGCGACGGCCGGCGAACCACGCCTGTCTGGGTCCGGCTGAGGATGCATGCGGAGCGCGATCTCCCGGTTGCCGCTCACGACCTGATACCCGGTAAGCCCCTGACCCGGGAGGACATCATTGTGACACGTCAGCGGGTCTTTCCATTGCAACTCGCCTTTGCGGATGCTGGCCATGCCTTGGGGCAAACCGTAAGACGCAGAGTCGCCGCCGGAGAACCGCTGCTCGCTTCCCTCCTCAAGAAACCGCGCACGGTCGAAGCCGGGGGCGTGGTGACCGCCGAGGTGGATCATGCGGGCATTCGACTTCGATTGCCGGCGATTGCCGAAACCGGAGGTAGGGACGGCGAATTCATCTGGCTAAAGCCGGCAAAGGGCGGAAGACGGTTCCGCGGCCGGATTCAGGAACACGGATTGGTGATTGTGGAGGCTGAAGACAGTGGTAAGCAGACGAGTGACAACGCTTCTGATGATAGCGCCCCTCTGCGTTCAGGCAGGATGGCGAAAACGGGCTCCGGAACAGCCCTCCGGGATTGACCGCTATGTCAATGCCGCCAGCGAACATGCGGCCTCCGCCGCTGGCTACGGCGCGTCCCCGGGTTCTCTCTACGGAAGCGGAACCCGGCTCAGCGATCTCGTGCGCGACCCGCGAGCCTACCAGGTGGACGACATGGTGATGATCATTGTCAGCGACAGCGCGTCGGCGATCGCCAAGGGCCTGACCAGTTCCTCTCGAAAGTCGAGTTCGCAAAACTCCATTACCTCGCTCGCCGGCACACTGCCGGCAGCCGGACCGCTGGCGAACCTCGCCACCTTTGGCGGAAGTTCCAAACTCGACAGTCAGGGCCAGACCAGCCGCTCTACTCAGCTCACCACCTCGCTTGCCGCACGAGTGATTCACGTGTTGCCCAACGGCTACCTTGTGCTCGAGGGAATCAAGGACATCTCCGTCAATTCCGAGCGGCAAACCGTGATCGTTAGAGGCGTATGCCGTCCTCAGGATCTCAGCCAGAGCAATACGATCGCCTCCAACAGGCTCGCCCAACTGGAGGTTCGGATCAACGGAAAAGGTGTTGTAGGTGACGCCATCCGCCGCCCGTTCATCCTTTACCGGGTTCTGCAAGGACTACTTCCCTTCTGACGCCATGAGCACTTTCATCCTCGCCGCACTGCTGTTGCTACAGCCGCTCGCGCTTCCCGCCGCCCGTTTGAAGGACCTCGCCTCCTGGGAGGGCGTGAGAGATAACCAGCTTGTCGGTTATGGTCTCGTAGTGGGTTTGAATGGAACCGGCGACAAACGTCAGACGATCTTCTCCGCCCAATCGCTGACAAACATGCTCGAGAAGATGGGTGTCACCGTGAATCCCCTGGCGATTCAGGTGAAGAACACTGCCGCCGTGATGGTGACGGCGACGCTGCCGCCCTTCGGGCAGCCAGGCACGCGGATCGACGTCAATGTCGCGGCCATCGGAGATGCCCCAAACCTGCAGGGCGGACTGCTTTTGCTCACTCCGTTAAAGGCAGCCGATGGACAAACATTTGCAGTTGCCCAAGGCCCCGTGGTCACCGGCGGATTCGTTGCCGGCCGCGGGGGAAATTCCCAAACTGTCAATCATCCGACGGCTGGCAGGATCCCCAATGGAGCCATCATTGAGAGGGCCGCTCCCTCCACACTTCCCGGCGGAAGGATGCGGCTTCAACTTCGCAATCCCGACTTCACCACCGCCGCGCGCGTGGCCGATGCGATCAACCGGCGCTTCTCCGCGGGAGGGCCCGCGGTAGCGAGAGCCGAAAACTCCGCCCTCATTACCGTGGACTCCCCATCCCGCTACACCACACGGCCAGTACAGTTTGTCAGCGACGTGGAGAATCTCGTTGTCGAGGCGGATCGCGGCTCCCGCATCATTATCAACGAACGCACCGGAACCATCGTTCTCGGCAAGGAAGTCAAAATCACGCCCGTGGCTATTCTGCATGGCGCGTTGAGCGTCGAGATCCAAACCACGTTTGACGTCTCACAGCCCCCGCCGCTGTCGAGCGGCAAAACGGCCGTCACTCCCCAAGTCGGAGTACAGGCGAAAGAAGAGAAGGCAAAGAGCGTCCTGCTAAGAAGCGGAGCCACAGTCGAGGATCTGGTCAAAGCGCTGACCGCGATCGGGTCCACCCCGCGCGACATCATCGCGATTCTCCAAAACCTCAAGGAGGCTGGCGCAATCGAGGCGGATCTGGAGGTAATTTAACAATGAAAGTAAACGGAATTTCCAGCACAAACGCTGCGCAGGACTATGGTCCTGCCGATCGTCCGAAAGGTATCGAAGGCGCCGCCGCCTCGTTCGAGGCCCTGTTCATTGGCAACCTCTTGAAATCGGTGCGGGAGGCTAGCCAGGGAGCGCTCGGAGGCGAAGGTGACCAGGCTGGTTCCACGATGATGGATGTCGCCGAGGAATATCTCGCCAACGACATAGCCAAAGGCGGAGGACTCGGTCTGGCCAAACTCGTGGCCGGCCAGTTTGCCGCCCACTACGGTATGTCCAGTGGCCCTTCCGGCAACACTCGTCCCGATTCCCAGCAATCAGGAGCCTTCAGCGAGCGTGCCTTCCCGACCGCTCGTTCGCCCCATCCTCAAAACGAACACTGAAGCGGCTGATGTTCGTGCTCCAGAACCTTCGCCGCCGTCGCATCCATGGAATTCTCAATCGATTGCCAGCCCTCGAGCAGCGTCGACAACAACTGGATGGCCTCCCGGAACCCGGCATCGTCCCCCTCCCGGTTGCTCTCATGAATCCGGCGGAGTGTGTAATCATACAACTCCAGGAGATTGCGAGACAGTTCCCCGCCTTGCTCATGGTTGAGTGACTGTGTCAACTCGATAATCACCTCGCATGCCCTCGCCACTGATCCCGCGCGGCGATTGTTCTCTCCGGTGGCTAGGCCTCGCCTTGCCTCCTCGAGCGAGTCAATCGCTGCCCGGTATAACATCGTCACCAGCTCCAACGGGGTGGCCGACAGAACCTTCAACTCAACGTAATTCTCATACGGACTGTTATAAGACATAGTGCTCCTGCCGATCCGCTATCCCTGTCTCCTTCTGCCCGAACTTCGAAAGTAACTCTCTTTCAGGGTGTGTTCAGCCGCCGCGCCCATCGCAGCACGCTCTCCGGGGGAACCTGCTTCAGCACTTCGCCCGTCTTCCGATCCACGATTCGCAGCACGGGTCTGTGCGTGTCACGATCAAGCTGGAACGTAAGCTCTTCATTCTGGCCGAAAACCTCCGCTCCATTCAACGCGCGTACGGCTTGAATCAGCTCACGGTGCTCTGTCATTCGCTCGCTGGGCTTCGGGTTGTTCGAGGCAGTCGCCGCCAGGGACGTAACTACAGGACTGATTGATCCACTGTCCATAGGTTCTCTCCAAAGGAGGCCTTGCCTCCTCTAGTCCCCTCATCGGACAGACTCGCTCAAACTGTGAATCGAGATCAACCTTAGGCCAGATTAAGAGCTTTCAGCACGCTCCCCTGCTCCTGCTCAATCTTCTTTTGCAGCAGCATGATCCCGTAAATCAATTGCTCCGGACGCGGCGGACACCCCGGAACATACACATCCACAGGAATCACCTGGTTCACTGGCACCAGCGCGTAGTTGCTGAACACCCCCGTCGAGGTCGCGCACGCCCCCATCGAGATCACCCACTTCGGTTCCGGCATCTGCTGGTAAAGCTGCCGGATCACAGGAGCCATCTTCTGCGATACCCGCCCCGCTATGATCATGCAGTCGCTCTGCCGCGGCGACCCCCGAAACACCTCCGCCCCAAACCGCGATATGTCAAACCGCGATGCGCTCATCGCCATCATTTCGATCGCACAGCACGCCAACCCGAACGTCATCGGCCAGATCGAGTTCTTCCGCCCCCAGTTCACCACCTTGTCCAGCGTCGTCGTGATCACGCTCTGCGAAAGATGCTGGAAATCCTCGTTGTCCAGACGCGCGAAGAGGTCTTCCGGACCCGTCAGATTCAGCTTGTTTTCCGCGGACATGCCTTGCATCTTCTATTCCTTTGTCATGATTATCCCACGGAAACAGGTAGAATCGGAATTTGTGAATGTCAACCCAACCTGAGGAAGTACTCGAACCCGGCGACTACGCCAAACTGCTCGATCAGGCAGCCTTCGAATGGCGTATAGAGCCCGAATTCTGGGACATCTGGGGCAATCATCATGTTCCCGATCCCGCCGTCAAACAGGCGATTCTCCGCTCCCTCGGCGTTCCCTGCGACTCCACTTCCCACCTCCGGCAGGCCCTCGAAGCCCGCCGCCTTCAGCAGTGGGGCCATCCCCTGCCGTTGTGTCTCATCGTGTCCGGCGAAACGCCTCTGTCGCTGCCGCTTCGTGTTCCCCTCGAACTCTCCACCCAAACCCTCCACCTCACCGTAATCTCCGAAGAGGGAGCACAAACAAATAACAGCGTCGATCTTGCCGGATTGCCGCAGACCGGCGAAACGACCATCGCCGGCAGAAAGTACGTCGAAAAGTCCTACCCTTGGCCAAACGGGCCCCTTCCCCTTGGTTACTACCGGGTGCAAACCGCCATCGAAGGCCAGCCCCACCATGAGTCCCGCCTCATCGTGGCCCCCGATCGCGCATGGCTGCCCCATGCCTTGGAAGCGGGCGGACGTCTCGCCGGGGTTGCCGTCAGCCTCTACGGCGTACGCTCCCAACGCAACTGGGGATGCGGCGACTTCACTGACCTCGAACATCTCCTCTCATGGCTCAAGGAAGACCTCCATGGCAGCTTCCTCGCACTCAACCCGTTACACGCCATCGAGAACCGGCAGCCCTACAACACCAGTCCTTACCTCCCCAATTCGGCCCTCTTCCGCAATCCACTCTACATCGATGTGGAGCGCGTGGCCGAATTCCCGTCCTCCTCCATCGTCCAAAAGCTCGCGGCTTCAGACTCCGTTCGCCGCCAGCTCACCGAATTGCGCGATGCGCCTCTCGTCGAATACGAACGCGTCTGGCGCCTGAAGCGCTTCTTCCTTCAACTCCTCTTCCGCGAGTTTCTCCGCCATCCGGGTTCCCCGCGCGCCCAGTCCTTTCAGCACTTCGTCCAACAACAAGGCGGTCGCCTCGACAGATTCGCTACATATTGCGCCCTCTGGGACCATCTCCACCGGCGCAATCGCGATCTCTGGGTCTGGCCCGATTGGCGTCAGCCCTACCAGGATCCCACCTCCCAGGAAGTCGCCGCCTTCCAACAACAGCATTCCCGCCAAATCCTGTTCCACAAGTTCCTTCAATGGCTCATCGACGAGCAACTTCAGGCCGTGCAGGACAAATCGGACTCCCTCGGACTCCCCATCGGCCTCTACCATGACCTGGCGCTCGCTACCGATAAATGCGGCGCTGACCTCTGGGCCTACCGCCCGTTCTTCGTCTCCGGATGCCGCGTCGGCTCCCCGCCCGACGGTTTCGCCCCGGACGGACAGGATTGGGCTTTCCCTCCTCCCAATACCGTCCAGCATCACGACGACGGCTACCGCCTGTTCATCGACACCATCCGCGCCAACAGCCGCCACGGCGGAGCCTTGCGAATCGACCACGTCATGCGGCTCTTCCGGCTCTATTGGATCCCAGACGGCATGGACGCCAAGCACGGAGCTTACGTTCAGGACTCCTACGAAGACCTCCTTCGCATCCTCGCCCTTGAAAGCGTTCGCGGTAAATTCCTCATCGTGGGTGAGGACCTCGGCACCGTCACTGACCATGTCCGCGAGGCTCTCGAGCAATCGCGGATTCTCAGCTACAAAGTCTTCTACTTCGAAAAAGACGACTCCGGCAGATTCTACCGCCCCGAGGAATACGCCCGCCAGTCCCTGGTCGCCTCTACTACTCACGATCTCCCCACGCTCGCCGGCTTCTGGACCGGCCGCGACATCGAAGCCCGCCGCGATGCCGGCCTATCCGACGAGCAGGCATGCCGCCGCCAACATGCCGAGCGCGCCGCCGACAAACAGCAGATGCTCGATACGCTCCACCAACTACGCCTCCTCCCGGATTGGTTCCCGAAAACCGTGGATCAAGTACCCGAACTCGCCGGCGAACTCCACAACGCCATCATCGGATTCCTCGTCCAAACACCCTCCATGCTTATGGTCCTCAACCAGGAAGATCTCACCAAGGAAACCGAGCAGCAGAACCTGCCTGCCAGTACCTGGCAGTACCCCAACTGGCGCCGAAAGATGAAATACACCGTCGAGGAACTGCGCGCTGCCAAGGACGCCCAGGATTTCGCCGCCATGTTTCGGAACTGGCTCGCCAGGGCGGGCAGGGAAGGGGCCTAACCCCCGTCGCCTTCTGCTGCCCGCTCGAACCCGATGTATTGCACCTCTTCCTCCAGCCATAGCCCAAACCGCGCCGCCACCCGCTCTTTCAACTCGCTGATCACCGCCACCAGATCCGCCGAACTCCCCTGCCCATCGTTATAAATAAGATTCGCGTGGTAAGCCGCAACCTGGATGTCTCCCCGGCGCATCCCCTTCGCCCCCACCTGCTCCAGGAACCATGCCGACGGCACCTTTCCCTCCCGCACCACGGAACCCGGCACCTGCACCTGCACCCGCTCCGGCAACTTTCGCATCAGCAGGTTCTTGAAAATGCTCCCCGCGCATTTCATCGCTGGCGGATACTTCGCGTTCCGCATCGCCAGAATTTCCTCCGCCTTCGCGCGCAGCCTCTCCCTGTCCCCGCCCGGCAGTTGCAGCACCGCCGATAGGATCACCCACTCTTTCCGCCACTTGAAGATGCTCTCCCGATAGGCAAACTCACACCCTGCCTCATCCATTTCGCCCACCGCGCGGCCATCGAAATACCGTACACGGCGAACGAACTCCGAGATCGAATGCCCATAGGCCCCGGCGTTTCCGTAGACCGCGGCGCCCACCCATCCCGGTATGCCGGTCATGGTGTGCAGCCCCTCCAGTCCCTGGTCGATGCTGAAATCCACCACCCGTTGCAGCACCGCGCCTGCCTCCACCCAAAGGACACCCTGGTCCATCCCCATGCCGTCCGCCGTGTAGCGCAAAATGATCCCTGGAAAACCCCGGTCGCTCACAATCACGTTCGAGCCCTGCCCCAGAACTGCGTACTCCAGTCCGCTCTCCCGCGCGATCTCCAGCGCCTCCAGGAATGGCTCCTCCTCCCAGCAATCACAAACAATACAGGCCGGGCCGCCGATTCCAAACCTCGTATACTGGCTCAAGGGAACGTGCTGTCTTACGTCTGTCCGCGGTAGCGCGCCTAGCGCCTCCAACGCCGCTTGCGTGATGGGCATTTCTTTGATTATAGGAGTCATTCACTGTGCGAAAGGGCTTTCCGGGATTTCCTCAACAGGGCATCGCCCTCCTCCGAGGATTGAAGAAAAACAACAAACGCGAGTGGTTTCAGCCCCGTAAAGAGATTTTCGATCAGAGCGTGAAAGCTCCCATGGAGCAACTCGTGGATGCCCTCAATGCCCACTTCGTTCGCTTCGCCCCGCCCTATATTACCGACCCGAAAAGGGCCATCTACCGGATCTACCGCGATACCCGTTTCAGCAAGGATAAGACTCCCTACAAAACGCACGTTGCCGCCTCATTCTCCCGTGCCGGCATGGAAAGACACGTGAGCGCGGGCTACTACTTCAGCGTCGCCCCCGATGAGATCGAAGTCGCCGCCGGCATCTACATGCCCGGACCAGAGGAACTACGCTCCATCCGCAATCACCTCGCCGAACACCACGAAGAATTCCGCAAAATCCTACGCGCAGCAGCCTTGCGCAAATTGATGGGCGAGTTGTGGGCGCAACAACTCTCCCGCGTCCCCAAAGGTTTTCCGCCCGACCACCCCGCTGCCGACCTCATTCGATACAAGCACTGGACCCTGTTCGACACGCGCCTCGATCCCGCCCTCGTCGTCACCGCCCAACTCCTTCCCGAACTGGTCAAACGGTTTCAGGTCATGGCGCACTTCGTCGAGTTCCTCAACCAACCGTTAATCGGGAAACGCGCCAAGGACCCACTCGGGACGAATCTGTAACGCTACAAGCGCCGAAAGAAAACGCTTGCACCAAGACGAAACAGGTGTAGAATGGGGATCACTGTTCAGATTCGAACAATGCGCACTGAATAGATAGCGCCTCCTTGCGAGGTTGGTGTGTTGGGGAAAGGGTATCGCAAGGAGGCGTTCTCGTTTGTTATATAGACGGACGAATCCCGGAACGGTTTTGTTCCACCCTCAAAAAAGATTTCTTCCGGTTGCGCCCCATTATGTTCAGAACGCTGTTCAGCCCCTGCACCCTCATCACGGTTGTACGCTGTTATGAGACCTGAGATCTCCCTATGCCGCCCCCCAACCGCAAGATGACCATCCATCTCACCCCCGGCGCCATCGGCGTCAAGGCAGACCAGATGGAGACCCTCGAACTCGCCCACTACTACGGCTACGAAGCTGTCGAACCGCAGCCTGCTTACCTCGCAAGCATCTCGCTCGAACAGATTCGCCGCATCAAAGACTTCCTCGCCTCCCGCCACTTGGTTTGGGGCTGCGCCTCCCTTCCCGTGGATTTCCGCTCCACGGACGAAAAGTTCACCGAAGGCATGAACGCTCTGCCTGCCCAGGCAAAAGCTCTCGGGCAAGCCGGAGTCACCCGCATGGGAACATGGCTCAATCCCTCCCACGATTCGCTCACCTCGCGCCGGAACTTCGATCTCCACGTCAAACGCCTCCGCGCCATCGCCGGCGTCCTGGCGCAACACAACATCCGCTTCGGCCTCGAATATGTTGCCCCAAAAACTCTGTGGGCCTCCCGGCGCTATCCGTTCATTCACACCATGGCCGAAACCAAGGAACTCATCGCCGCCATCGGCGCGAACAATGTCGGCTTCGTTCTCGATAGCTGGCACTGGTATACCGCCCATGAGACCGGCGAAGACATCCTGTCGCTCGCCAACAAAGATGTCGTCTCCGTCGATCTGAACGATGCGCCCGCCGGCATCCCCGTCGATCAGCAGATCGATTCCGTCCGTGAGCTACCCTGCGCCACCGGCGTCATCGACGTCGCAGCCTTCCTCAACGCCCTTCAATCCATCGGTTATGACGGCCCCGTGCGTCCCGAACCCTTCAACGAAGCCCTCCGCAAGATGCCTCGCGGCCAGGCCCTATCTGTCTCCCTTGCCGCCATGCAAAAGGCCTTTTCCCTGCTCAAAACATAGCCCGCGCTACACTCGAACTAGATGAAGATGTTCTGTCTTCTGGTCCTCTGCGCTTCTCTCGCCGCCGCGCAGGATATTGCCGGAGCCCGCATCAGGGCCCACGTGAAGTTCTTGGCAAGCGATCTGCTCGAAGGCCGCGGCGTCGGAACACGGGGCGGTGAACTCGCAGCCGAATACATCGCCGCTCAACTCGCCTTGGTCGGCGCCAAGCCCGCCGGCGATCACGGTTCCTTCTTTCAGCGTGTCCCCCTCGTCGGCATCCATCCGCTCCCCTCCGCCACTCTCTCCGCCACAATCCAGGGAAACCCCCTCCCGCTTCGCTGGCTCGATGATTTCGTCGGTCTCACCCAGAGGCAGAATGAGTCCTCCACCCTCGATGCGGACGCCGTCTTCCTTGGCCACGGCATCACCGCGCCGGAATACGGCTGGGACGACTACAAAGGCATCGATGTCCGCGGCAAAGTCGTCGTCCTCTTCACCAACGAGCCGCCCTCCGATGATCCGAAATTCTTCACCGGCAAGGCCCTCACCTACTACGGCCGCTGGACCTACAAGTACGAAGAAGCCACCCGCCGCGGAGCCGCCGCCTGCATCATCATCCACACCTCCCCCACTGCCAGCTACGGCTGGGACGTCGTCAGGAGTTCGTGGGGGCGCGAAGACATGCAGGTCAAGCTGGAGCCGGGAGCCCCTGCTCTCCAGTTCGCGGGCTGGGTCACCCGGCAAATCGGCGATCGTATCTTCTCCTCCATCGGCAAGTCCTCCGAGCAGATGTTAAAACTCGCCGATACTCCAGGCTTCCGCGCCATCCCGCTGGCCGTTCACTTCCGCGGCAGCTTCCCTGCCAACGTGCGATCAGTTGAATCCCGCAACGTTGCCGGCATCCTCCCCGGCAGTGACCCTCGCTTCCAGGATCAGGCAGTCATCTTCACCGCCCACTGGGATCACCTCGGAATCGGCGAGCCTGTAAAAGGCGATCGTATCTACAACGGAGCCGTCGACAATGCCACCGGCTGCGGCATCGTCCTCGAAATCGCCCGCGCCTGGCAGGCACTTCCCCACAAGCCGCGCCGCTCGGCCCTCTTCCTCTTCGTCACCGCCGAAGAGAACGGCCTGCGCGGAGCCGAGTACTACGCGGCGCACCCCTTCATTCCCGCCGGAAAGACCGCGCTCAACCTCAACTTCGACGCATTCTACCCCTTCGGCCGCACCACCGATGTCGTCGTCACCGGAGCCGAGCGCACCACCATTTGGCCTGTCGTCGAAAACGTGGCTCGGCGCTTCCGCCTCTCCATCCAGTCCGACCCCCACCCCGAGGCCGGACATTTCTACCGCTCCGATCACTTCGCTCTCGCTCGCGCCGGTGTCCCCGCCTTTTCCATCAACATGGGATCCCAATTCGCCGGCAAGCCCGCTGGCTACGGCGAGAAGATCTTTGAAGAATACAACAGCAAGCACTATCACCAGCCCTCCGACGAATACAACCCATCCTGGGACTTCTCCGGTATGGAAGAAATGGCTAAATTCGGCTTCACCATCGGCCTGGACGTTGCCGAAAGCCAACCAATGCCCACCTGGCGCAAAGGCGACGAGTTCCTCTCCGCCCGCGAGAAGAGCGGAGTGCGCTAACCGCCATGGAGCCCATTTCCCACTTCTATTACTCCCACCGCCTCAAGCTCCAGTTTTGGGATTGGGGCCAGGAGGGCAAGCCCGCCCTCGTCCTCGTCCATGGCGGCCTCGACCACGCGCGCAACTGGGATTGGGTCGCCCGCTCCCTCCGCGAGCATTTCCACGTCTACGCACTCGACCTCCGCGGCCACGGCAACAGCGCCAGCGCCCCCGGAGCCCTCTATAGCGTCGCCGAACATGTTCTCGATCTCTCCGCGCTCCTCGATGTCATCGGCGACTTCCCCGTCACCCTCATCGGCCACTCCCTCGGAGGCATCATCACCATGGTCTACTCCGGCGTCTATCCCGATCGTGTCCGCAAAGCCATCACCATCGAAGGCCTCGGCTTTCCGCCAAACCACAAAATCCACAAAGCTCCCTCCGATCGCCTCCGTGGATGGATCGAGGCCATCCGCAAAGCCGAGCAGCGCGAACCCCGCAGCTACAAGACCCTGGACGAAGCTGTCAGCCGCATGAAGGAGGCCAACCCCCACCTCTCCGACGAAGTCGCCCGCCACCTCACCCTCCACGGCACCAACTGGCAATCCGACGGCTCCCTCGTCTGGAAGTTCGACAACTACGCCCGTATCTTCCCGCCCTTCGGCCATGACCTTGATGACCTCAAGGAAGCTATGGGCCGCATCACCTGCCCCGTCCTCATCTTCTGGGGGAATCAGAGTTGGGCGCCCGATCCCGAAACCGACGGCCGCACCGAAACTCTCCACAACTATAAGCTCATCCGCGTCGAAGGAGCGGGCCACTGGGTCCACCACGATCAGCTCGATCTGTTCCTTCGCGAAACCAGGCGCTTCCTTCTCGACGAACCACTTTCCCCGAAATCCTGATTCACGCCATCCAGCGAACCACACCCAGCACCTGCGGCGCGAACTGAGTTGCCACCCGAGGCAGCATCATCGCCTCCGAACAGGAAAGCCCCGCGGCGGCGAGAAATGCGCTCCCGTACCGGTCTTCCTTTTGGAGCGCGACTTATCCGTTACCGACCCGGACTTGCGGAGATGCCGGGCTTGGTTAGGTGGGCGCGAGGCATTCCCAATTCTGGTACGCGAACAATTAGATCTGGCACCAGCAGCCGAACTCGCGGCAGCAGGTCCAAATTTGTTCCTGAACCAATTGATAGTTGCAATCGTAATAGATGGTTCGGAGCAGGTATTCCAGGCACGGCGCACACCCCTCTGAGCAAAAAATGCAGGCTCCATACATGAACGCTAGAACTTGCGGCGCACCTGTGTTACTCTCGTTCAAAACGAATCTACCACTCGATCCATATGGACACTGTGTCGTGCTGCCCGCAATGTAGTTGCAACCTACGTAAGTGTTTTCGCAGGCGGCATCCGCCACCTGCGCGGCTCCGAACACGATCAGGACATAGCACGCTATCTGGCAAAACATGCGCATGAACGGGTGCGCGTCTCAAAAGTGACAACTAGGCAGCCGCCTGCCCTTCCCAGAATTCTTCAAACCTGCCGCTGAGGCGGCAGCAGCGAAGGGCGATGATTCGGTTGGCGCCTTCGACGGTCCAGAACATGCCAGATTGCTTGAGCCGGGAGCCGATGAG
>JADLBG010000096.1 GCA_020847895.1 Bryobacterales bacterium | reverse complement strand
GTGCGCGAGGCGCAGGCGGCGCTTGAAGTGGCCGAAGCGGCGGTGAAATCGGCGGTGGCGGATCTGGACCGCTATAAGGTGGAAGCCGCCGGGCCGGACCTGCCGTTTCTCAAACGGGACATGGAGCGGGCGCGGATGATGTTCGGCGAGAAGCTGGTTTCCCAGAGCGCGCGCGACGACGCCGAGAAAAACTACGAACTGGCGAAGAACCGCCAGCAATCAGCGATTGTCAATCTGGGGGTGGCGAAGGCTGCCATAGCGCGCTCCGAAGCGCAGCGAGAGCAGGCGCGCGCCGTGTTGGCGCAGGCGGAAGAGAACCTGCGCAACGCCACCATTGTTTCGCCCATCGACGGCGTGGTTCTCTCACGCGAGCGCGAAGTAGGCGACGCGGTGAGTTCCATCCTCACAATGGGGTCCGGCGCCACGCTCATCATGACTCTCGGGGACCTGGCCGAAGTGTACGTGAAAGGCAAAGTGGATGAGAGCGACATCGGCAAGGTGTTCCTGGGACAACGGGCGCGGATTGCCGTAGAGTCCTTCAAGGATCAGAAGTTCCAGGGGAGAGTGACGAAGATCTCGCCGATGGGGGTGGAAAAGGACAACGTGACCACGTTCGAGGTGCGGGTGTCCATCTCGAACGAATCGCGCAAGCTGCGCGCGGAGATGACGGCAAACGCCGAACTTGTGCTCGACGAGCACAAGGGAGTCGTCGCCATTCCGGAGGGCGCCATCCTTTATAAGAAGGATAAGTCCACGGAGGTGGAGATCCCTGACCCGACTTCCGAGACCGGCAGGCGCCGCGTGGCGGTGGCCACCGGCATCAGCAACGGTTCGAAGACGGAAGTGACGAAGGGGATTGTCGAGGGCCAGGAAGTCATCCTCCAGTGAGGCTCGCATGGGCTACTTACACGAGTTGCTGAGCCAGGTCATCTCGAGCCTGCTGCGGAACAAGCTGCGCAGTTTTCTCACCATGGCGGGCATTGCCTGGGGCGTTGCGTCGATTGTGCTGATTGTGGCGATGGGCGATGGGTTTCAGCAAGGACAGCGGAACAACATCAAACAACTCGGAGAGGACATGGTGCTGCTGTTTCCGGGCCGCACGGAAAAGCAGGCCGGCGGACAGAGGGCAGGACGGCGCATACGCTTCAACTACGACGATATCCGTTCCATCCGGACCGAGTGCTGGCGGGTGCGCCGGGTGATTGGGGAGTTGCAGACGCAGGTGCAGGCGGTGAGTCCGTACAACAGCGGGACGTTCAGCGGGTTGGGCGTGGAGCCGCTGTACGCGCGGATTCGCACGACGCCAATTGCCGAAGGGCATTTCCTCACGCAGGCTGACGAGGCGTCCGGGCGGCGCGTGTGCGTCATCGGCTCGAATGTGCGCAAGCAACTTTTCGGAACACGCGGGCAGGTACTGGGTACGGAGATCGCGCTCAACGGGTTGCCGTTCCGAATCGTCGGGTTGATGCCGGAGAAAAACCAGAACAGCAGCTACAACGGCTTGGACGGCGACAAGATTTTTGTCCCGTACTCGGCCATGACGCGCGATCTGCCGCCGAAGGATCCGAACTTCGTGCCGGGCATTGTGAACGACATTATTTATCAGCCGGCGTCGCTCGCCGAATGGAAGGCGGCGCGGGAGCAGGTGCTTGCCGTGCTGGGCCGCAACCACCGGTTTGACGCCGACGATGGCGGCGCGGTGCATGTTTGGGACACGGTGGAGAACGCGGAACTCGTGGACGGCATTTTCGTTTCCATGAAGGCCTTCCTGGGCGTGATTGCCCTGGTGACGCTGACGCTGGGCGGGGTTGGCGTGATGAACATCATGCTGGTGTCGGTGACGGAGCGGACGCGCGAGATCGGGCTGCGGAAGGCGGTGGGCGCGACGCGGAGTCGCATTTTGGCGGATTTTCTGGTGGAAGGCATCCTGCTGGCCACGGCCAGTGGATTCGCGGGCTTTTTGGCCGCCTACGGACTGGCATCGCTCGTGAATTCCTTTCCGATGCCCGAATTTTTCGCAGGCTTGCCGGTCAACGGCGCCACCGTGGCGTGGTCGTTTTCAGCCCTCGCCATCGTGGCCGTGCTGTCGGCGCTGTGGCCTGCCTGGCGGGCGGCAAACCTGACTCCGGTGGAGGCGCTGCGCTATGAACGTTAGAAGCATTTTTCACGAAGCCGGACAGGCGCTGAAGTTCAACCGCCAGCGGAGCATCCTCACCACCATCAGCCTGGCGTGGGGCGTGGCCTGTTTCGTGATTCTCTACTCCTATGGAGACGGGTTTCACGTAGCGCTCCAGACGGCGTTCCGGGCGGTAGGGCAGGATCTGATCCTGATGTACGGCGGGCAGACATCGGCGCAGGCGGGTGGCGAACGGGCGGGCCGCCGCATCCGGCTCGAACTCACCGACGTCGATGCGATTCGGGATACCGTGCCGCTGGTGGCCGCCGTGTCGCCGGAAGTGCTGCTGCGCGGGGCGACGGTGGTGCGTGGGTATCGCACCCAAAGTATGACCGTGCGCGCGGTTTATCCCGTCTATGGCCGCATCCGGAACATGACCATGTCCACCGGACGCTGGCTCAACATGGAAGACCAGGTTCACAAGCAGAGGATGGCGGTGCTCGGCGCGAAAGCCGCGGAAAAGCTGTTCGGCGAGATCCCGCCGGAGGGCGAAGAGATCAAGGTGAACGGGATGCGGTTCATTGTGGCCGGCGTTCTCAAAAGCAAAACGCAGATCTCGAACTACAACACGCCGGACAATGAGTGCATTTTCATCCCCTACGAGACGGCGACGCTGCTGCGCGACATCAAGTATCCCGAGTTCATCGTGTGGATGCCGGCCAATCCGATCTTCCGTGACGAGGCCGTGCGGCAAGTGCGCGAGACTCTGGCGCGGCTGCACAATTTCTCACAGAACGACGAGCGGGCGGTAGGGATTGTCGTGTTCAATGAATTCATGCGCATCATCGACACCATGGGCCAGGCGCTACAGATTCTGCTCGGGTTCATCGGAACGTTGACACTGGCGATCGGCGGGGTCGGGCTGGCGAATATCATGCTGGTCTCGGTGACACAGCGGACGCGGGAGATCGGGATACTCAAGGCGATTGGGGCGACCAGGCGATCGATCCTCCTGCAATTTCTTCTGGAGGCCATGGCGATTGTCACGCTGGGCGGCGTGCTGGGTGTGCTGGGCGGGTATCTGGCCACCAACACCCTGGGGACTCTGCCGCTGCTCGGGCCGCTGTTCAAAGACACCACGGGCGCGGGCGATATTCATATGCGGATTTCGCAGTTCGCGGTGGTCACTTCGACGGTAATGTTGGAAACCGTCGGGCTGATTGCCGGGCTTCTCCCCGCGATTAAGGCGGCGCGGATGGACTCGATTGAGGCCTTGCGCTACGAGTAGCGGCCACAGTATCGTCAGGAAATGAACATCTCCCGCCGCGCTGCCCTCAGCGCCTTTTCCGCGGCAGCGGCCGCGCAGGCGCAACGCCGCGAATACGCCAACTGGAAACCTCGCCTCGGCGTGCTGGCCGTGTACTCGGACGCGAACCTCGAGTTCGCCAGGAAAGAAGGCTTCACGAGCATGCAGTTGCGGCTGGACCCCAACAAGCTGACCGATGCCGAAATCGCGGGGATCAAGGAGAAGATCGCGCGCTCGGGAATTTACGTCTCCTCGCTTGCCGTGGATGGAAACCACATCGATCCCGATCCGCAAAAGCGCGCGCGGATGAACGAATTCGCCGCCAGGTGCATCGAGTTGTGCGGCAAACTGGGGATTCCGAACATCGGCGGGCAGTCAGGCACGATCCGGGAGAAGCCGCTGGCCGCGCAGGTGGAGGAAATCGAGCGGGTCTACACGGAGAAATACTTCCCGCTTTGCGAAAAACATAAAGTGCGGATTTTGTGGGAGCCGTACGCGGGTGGCCCGAACATTGCGACAGGACCGGTGGGATGGGAAGCCCTGTTCAAGGCCTTTCACGACAGCCCGCACGTGGGTTTGCAGTTTGACCCGTCGCACCTGGTGTGGCAGTTCATGGACCCGGTGGCGGCGGCGCGCGAGTTCGCCGGCAAGATCCACGACGTGCACCTGAAGGATACGGAAATCTTGTGGCATGTGGTGCGCCGCGCCGGGATACAGCCGGTGAACAAAGCACGCTGGTGGCGGTTCCGCGTGCCGGGATACGGATCAGTGGATTGGAAGGGGTTCTTTTCCGTGCTGGCCGAAGCCGGTTATACCGGGGCGATGAACATTGAGAACGAGGACGAATTCTACTATCCGGCCTACAACGGTTCGGATTTCACGCCGCAATTCAAGCGCGGGTTCAAAGTGGCGCATGAATTTCTGAAGACGCTGGTGCCTCCGTTGGCCTAACGCAGACATTTCTCCATGAACTGGAGGAACACATCCCAATCCCAGGGGATAGCGCCGTGCCCGCCGGCGTGCATGGAATAGCCTAGCGTGTGAAGGATGGGCTGGCCGGGCGGCGGGAATCGGTCCGTCCCGAGATCTTCTTTCCCCAAGAGCCGGTACACAGGACCGGCCGCCACCGCGGCGAGGAATTCGCCTTTGGGGTCCGACCATCGATCCTGATCGCCGGTGCTCAACAGCAGCGGGCGCGGCGCGATGAGCGCCAGCAACATGTGAGCATCCACGGGCAGGCTTTCCGGATGATCGCCGAATTTCTGGTAATTCCCTGCAAATTGATAAGAGAATCTCGTGTTCAGGTTCTTGATGGTCTCGCCGTAGTTGCGGCGGCTGAGGGCGGCTCCGCCTTCGCCGGAGCAGGAAGCAATGACCATGGCGAAACGCTGGTCCCGCGCCCCGGCCCAAAGCACGGTCTTGCCCAGGCGCGAGACGCCGATGATGGCGACGCGCCTGGCATCGACGTTTTTATCCGTCTCGAGGTAGTCCATGGCGCGGCTGAGGCCCCAGGCCCAGGCTCCGATGGCCCCCCAATCGCCGGGACCGGGTTCCGTTTGACCCGGCCTCAGAAACAGACCGCGCACGCCGCGCGGGAAACCTCCGGCGAAGTCCGGTTCGATGTCGCCATAGTAGACGGTGGCGATGCCAAATCCGCGTGCGATGAAGTCATCGACGCGCAATTTGCCGAAACCGCGGCCCTGGCTTGCCGGTACCAGCTTCTTTTCCCGGTTCCAGATGAGCCCTTCCTTGACGCCCGGGTCGTCGACGGAGAGCGAGTTGGCGGTGAAGCTGAGATGCAGCAACACCGGCACGGGCTTGGAAGAATGCGCCGGGACATACAGCAGCAGATCCATCCTGGGGCCGCTCTTATCCGCGGTGAAGTGGATGGTGATCTGCTTGCGGATCGCCTTCCCATCGCGAACGGCGGTCCCTTTGTCGAAGACATCGAAGCTCATGCCGGCCGGGCGCGGCGGGGGATGGCCGTGCATGTTCTCTTCGAACAGGCGCAGGATCTCCGGGCGGCGCTCCCCGCGCCACGTTTTCACACTGCGCACGCGCTTGCCGTTCGCGAGGATGAGCGGATCCGGCAGGGTGTAGGAGCCCACCTTCGATTCGTCGTAGTTGGCGGGAGGCGGAGATTGCGCAAGAGACGCAGGGGCGAGCAGCGCGCAGAGAGTGAGGATGGCGCGGTTCATGCCGGTTCCGGCTAGCGCGGCCGCAATTTGATGTTGCGGAATTCGATGTGGTTGTCCTTCTGGCACTGGAAGCCGATGACTCCCGAGGAGTGCTTGGCGTCGCTTGCATCCAGAATATTCCGGCCGTTCAGAATGACCGTGAAATGATCGCCCCGCGCGGTCACCTCATACCGGTTCCACTGGTTGGCCTTGATCTTGACAGGCGATGCCTTGAGCGAGCCGACGAGGCTGCCTGTGTTGTAACCCGCCGGCTGATAATCCCAGATCTGTAGCTCATATCCGGTGATGTGGGGCTGGCCCTCTTTTTGCGAACGCAGGAAAACGCCGGAATTCACTCGCTCGGCGCCGCGGAATTCCAGGGTCAGGGTGTAGTTGGAAAACGTGTCCGTGGTGCCGATCCAGCTTGGGGCGGCGCCGGTGCAGACAAGGGCGTGGTTTTCCACCTGCCAACTTGGGGCGCCGTGGACTTCCCATCCATTGAGGGATTTTCCATCGAACAGGGATTTGGCGGGCTGCGCGTTGGCGGCAGCGGCCAGCGCAAAGAGAGTGAGAAGAGTGTGCGATGAGGACATGGCTCAATGAACGTATATCACATCGTAAGTGAGCGCGACGGCGAGGCTCGCGTGGAAGCTCCGGTGACAACCCATCGCAACGGGCATGCTCCAATGAGATATTCATGGACCGCGTATTCGACGGCATCATTCTTGGAACCGGGCACAATGCGCTGGTTCTGCAAGCCTATCTGGCCCGCTGCGGCTTGCGCGTGCTTAGCCTGGAGCGGAATCCCGTTGCCGGAGGCGGATTGGCAACCGAAGATGATCCGCTGCTCCCCGGCTTTCGCCACAACACCCACTCTTTCTTCCACCGCGCGCTGACCGCCATGCCGTGGTACCGGGATCTCGATTTGGAGCGGCAGGGGGCCCGCTACATCGAGCCGGAACTCAATGTCGCCATGATCCTCAAAGACGGCCGCGCGCTCGAATGGTGGACTGATTTGGAGCGCACGGCGGAATCGGCGGCGGAGTTCTCGGTGAAGGACGCCCAAACGCTGCGCCGCTGGGCGGAGGAGTTCCGGCCGGTTGTGCAGCGCGCTCTTACGGTGGAAGCGCAAGCGCCTCCCCTCGATCCGGTCCGGCGCAGGGAACTGCTGAGCCAATCGGCTGCCGGCAGAAGGCTGCTCGAAGTCTCCGCGCTCTCTCCGCTCGAATTCGTGGAGCGGGAGTTCGAAAGCGACGTGGTACGCGCGGGAATGCTGTTCTTCAACGGACTCCGCGAGGTGGATCTGCGGCAGAAGGGCTTCGGACACAGCATCCCTTCGCTTCTCGCTTCGCCGCGCAAGGCGCAGATGTGCGTAGGCGGATCGGCTGAACTCGCGCGGGCGCTCATCCGCGACATCGAAGCCCACGGCGGCGAAGTGCGGACGGATGCGCGCATCGAATCCATCCTGGTGCGCAACGGGCGCGCCGTGGGAGTGCAACTCGCCGCGGGGATGCGGGTGGAAGCGAAGGCGTTCGTGGCGTCCGGCCTGAATCCACGGCAGACGTTCCTGGATCTGATCAGCGCCGATTCGATATCCGCCGCTGTGCGGGAACAGGCGCGGGGCTTTCAGTACAATGTGCTTGCGCCGCTGTTCACATTGAACGCGGCGCTCGCGGAACCACCGCGTTATCGCGCGGCCGCCCGGAAGCCCGGGTTGAACCGCGCCTTCATGGTGATTCTCGGATTGGAGAGCCTGGCGCAGTTTTCCGAAATTGTCGCCGCGCATGAGCAGGGGAGGGTGCCGCCGCCCGTGCTTTGGGGCGCTTGTCCCACGCTGTTTGATCCCACCCAGGCGCCGGAAGGAAGGCACACGGCGTTCATGTGGGTGAAGACGCCGTACCATCTGGACCTGGAAGCGCGGAAACATGGCGAGGCGCTGCTGAACCTGTGGGCGGAATTCGCCCCGAATCTGGCGAATGGCGCGGTCCTGAACTGGTTTGCGCGCGCGCCGCGGGAGATTGCCGTCAGGTTGCCGAACATGCGCTACGGCGACCTTCTGGTCGGCTCCTTTGCGAACGGGCAGGTAGGCTACAACCGTCCCTTTCGAGGCTCGGGGCGCTACCGGACGCCTGTCGGCGGATTGTACCTGTGCGGCGGGTCCACGCATCCGGGCGGCAACATCACGGGTCTTTGCGGCTACAATGCCGCGTCGGTCATTGCCGCCGACCTCGGGCTGCCCGTGTGGTGGAATCCGCCGGACGTCGAAGCCGCATTGCAATCTCTGTGATGATCTAATGAAGAACAAGATGAAAACAGTGATGTGGATGGTGCTGGCCGCGGCGGCGCCCGGCATGGCGCAGTTGCAGCCGGGGGAGCCGTCGCCGGTTGGGATGTCGGCGCGGCGCCTGCAGCGAGCCGCGGCGCTCCTCGATTCGGAAGTGAAGGAAGGAAAGCTGAGGGCCGCGGCTATTCTGGTGGCGCGCCGGGGCAAGATCGTGTTGGAGAAGGGGTACGGCAGGCTCGACGGCGGCGCGAATTCTCCAGCGGTGAAGCCCGACTCCATCTTTCTGCTCGCTTCCATCACAAAGCCGGTGACGGCTTGCGCGCTCATGCTGCTGGTGGAGCGTGGACTGGTGTCCCTGAATGACCCCGTCTCGCACTACCTGCCGGAGTTCACGGGCGGCGAGCGTAACAAGGTGCGGGTGCGGGACCTTCTCAGCCACACCTCGGGCCTACCGGATATGCTGCCCGAGAACACCGCGCTGCGCCGGGCGCATGAGCCACTCTCGAGTTTCGTTGCCGGAACCTTCAAGACGCCCTTGCTGTACACACCGCGGGAGGACTTTCGCTATCAGAGCATGGGCGTCCTGCTCGCCGGCGAAATCGTCGAGCGGATCACCAAAATGCGCTTGCGCGACTTCGAGCGGAAGGAGATCTTTGAACCGCTCGGCATGAACAACAGCGCGCTGGGAATGAAGCAAGGGTGGCGCATCGAGGATACCGTGCAGGTTTACGAATCGCCCACGGGGAGCCGGGAAGACCGTGAACGGTTCGGGGCCAACAGCGCCTACTGGCGCGACATGGGCCATCCCTGGGGCGGCATGCACAGCACCGCCGGAGACCTGGCAATCCTGATGCAAACGTTCCTGAACCACGGCAGCTACGCGGGAAAGCAGTGGATGAGCCCAGCCGCGGTTGCGGCCATGACCACTGATCAGAATACGCGTCTGCACAAGCCGTGGGGGCTCGGCTGGGCTTTGTCGCACTCCACCGTGTGGATCTACGCCGGGGAGTTGGTGTCTTCCCGAACATTCGGACACGCGGGAGCCACGGGCACCGTGGTCTGGGCGGATCCGGAATCGCAGGTGCTCTGTGTGATCCTCACAAACAGACCCATCTCCATCGACGGCGGGAGGCTGCTGCGGCTGGTATCGAATGCGGTGAGCGCCTCCGTGAACTAGGACTAGGGCGTTGGAGGCAGCGTCTCCAGAGACACGGGGGGCATGTACACGCCAAGCAAACGCCGGGTCCACCATGCACCCGTTTGGCGGTTACGGACGCCAGGTGACGCCATCGGCGCTGCCTTCGACAATAATCTCCGGGCGGATGGTGGTCATCACCGCGAACAGGCCGTAGGGATTCGCGATGCCGAATGGAGCCAAAGCTTGTACAGCGGCGCCGAAGACGGGAGGCGTCGCGCCCGTGAGCCCCACGTAGAATTGGGCGGCGCCGAGGGGAACCAGCAGCACCGCAGCCGCGATGGCCGAACGGCTCCGCGGCCCCCTTTTGCTTTCCGCGGCCACGGGCAGGCATAGCGCGATGGCGAGCAGATTGAAGAACGTGTAATTGCCTGTCAACAGAATGCCGGCCTGCAACATCACGGTGAGCGCCGCACCGGTCAGGCGCACGCGCCGCGGGCCGAAGAAACAGAACGGGACGAGGAGTTCGATGCCGAACATCACGGCGGCGCACGCAGTGAGCGCGGCATCCGGCAAATGGGCCGCGTACCATGCGATCGGGTTCGGGATGGGCTGGGTCCAGAAGTGATATTGGAGAGCCGTCAGGTTCCGCCATGCCGGATCGCCGCTGAGGAGTTTCACCGCGCCTGAAAGGAACATCAGCCGGAACGCGAGCCAGCGGAACAGCCAGACGGCGAGCGGCGATTCGTCGAAGAAGATGGCGAGGAATCCGGCTTCGAGCAGCAGCATGTCCCACTGGTAGGACATGAACTCCTGCCCTGTCGTGGCCAGTGACAGATAGAGAACATAGCAGGCGGCCAGCGCCCAGCGGCGGAAGATGCCCAACATCACGAGTCCGGCGGCCAGCACGCCGAGCCGGCACACCGCCTCGAGCGCGAAGTCGCCCGCAGAGATCCAGAACAGGGTGGGGACTTTCCACAGAGCGGCGAGGCCGAAGGCGCGATGAACCGCCTCCAGGTAGGGCGCGGCCGGGAGAATGCCATTGGCCCCGTTCAATCCGCGGATCTGGCCGCCGTAAGAGGCAAAGGCAATGGCGTAGATCGCGCCAAGAGAAGTCAGGAAGACACGGCGCGGGTCACCAACCATGTGACAGTTATAAACTAGGGAAGAACTCCATGGTGAAATCCTCGCTTCCATGCCCGAGTGATGAAGATGGGGATGGAGTACGCTGGTGTGTAGAAGTTTGCCCGATCCGACGATAGAGGAAATATGATGCGCTATCTCGCGACCGCCGTGCTCTGCCTGGGTCTGTTCACCGCGCCCTCCGAAGCTGGTCTGTTCCGCCACAAGAGCTACAGGCCGAAGAAGGTGAAGGCGAAATACGGGGTGAGCAGGCAGAGCCAGAAGAAGCGGGCGGAAAAGGCTCGCGGCCGGCAGATGAAGAATCGCGAGAAGGCCCTCGGCAAGCGCGGCGGAAAGATGCCGAAGGTGCACGCCAAGAGCAGCGGCGCCGGCGATTAACTGCCCGAGGCAGGATGTAACCCCAAGGGATATCCACAAATTTCACAAAACAACTTAGACTGGATGGCATGAAGCCACTCCTTGTCTTGCTCCTGTCGGCTGCCGGAGTTTTCGGACAGACGGTTCCCATTCCAGGTTTTGCGCTGAATCCCGGTCCGCCGCTCATCGAATTGAAGCAGTATCTGGCGCTGACCGATGCGCAATATGTGCAGTTGTTCGACAACATGGACCAGTCCCGCCGGACAGTCGCGGGTTACCAGCAGCGCATTTCGCAGTTACAGAACGAGATCGCCATCGAGACGGAGCGCCCGAATCCGGACCCGATGGAACTCGGCACGCGCTACGCGGAGATCGAACAGAATTGCCGCGCCATCGCGAACGGAAGCAAGGCGCTGCGGGATAAGAACGGCGGTCTGTTGACGGATCCTCAGAAGGCGAAGCTGAAAACGCTGGATGACGCACTGAAGCTGTACCCGATTGTCTCCCAGGCGCAATCGGCGAGTTTGCTGGAGGGTGCGACGGGTGTGTATCCCGTGGGGATGGTTAGAGGCGCAATTGGCACGATAACGCCAATCCTCGTCGTCGTTGCGGGGTGCCATGCTCCTTCCCCGGGGGACATAATTCCAGTGGCGGGACAAGAGAACAAGAGGTAAGACGCCATGAAGATTGGACCCATCTTCCTGTTGTTTTCCTCCGCCGTCTACGGCCAGGATTCGTCGAAGCTGATCGAATACCTGTCGCTTTCCCCGGACCAGGCGGCGAAGTTAGCCGCGAACATCAAGGACTACTCCACCTGGCTCAACGGAAAGGAGCAACGCATCGTCTCGCTTCGCAAGGAGATCTCTTACGAGACGGCGCGCCACCCTCCTGACCCGGGGGAACTTGGCTGGCGCTACGTGGAAATCGAAATGACTTGCCGGGCGCTGATCGAGGAGCAGAAGCAGCTACAGGCACGAAATGTAGCCGTTCTCAATGCGGCCCAGCAGGCGAAACTGAAGGGCTTGCAGGACGCGCAGAGGTTGTATCCCGTCATTGCACAGGCACAATCGGCTTCGCTACTCCAGGGCGGTGGGAGCAATGCCGACTTCACGGCAATCTACGATCCGGCAGCACGGCTCTTCGCTCCTTCCAGAACCGCTTGCGACGGCGGGATTCCGGGCTCTTTCAGCGCTTTCCTGCCATAGGTCACGGATTTCGATTCGCAGACTTGCCGGCGCAGGCCACGGCCTCGCGAAAACGGCATAGACTGTCGGCATGAGGTCAATATTCGCCTTTATCCTGGCCGTGGCCGGAGTTTCCGCGCAAACGGTCCCCATTCCCGCACCCAACCCCGGCCCGCCCCTGATTGAGTTGAAGCAGTATCTGTCGCTGACCGACGCGCAGTATGTGCAGTTGTTCGACAACATGGACCAATCCCGGCGTACGGTTTCCGGGTATCAGCAGCGAATTTATCAATTACAAAGCGAGATCACCGTCGAGACGGCGCGGCCGAACCCGGACCCGATGGAACTCGGCTCGCGCTACGCCGGGATCGAACAGAATTGCCGGAGCATCCGGAATGAAAGCAAAGTGCTTCGGGATAAGAACGGCGGCCTGCTCACCGATCCCCAAAAGGCGAAATTGAAAACGCTCGAGGACGCGCTGAAGCTGTACCCCATCATCTCCGAGGCGCAATCGGCGAGTCTGCTCGAAGCGAGTGCGCCAGGGGGCTACCCCATTTTCATAGGCGTTTACGCGGGCGCCGGGCTCACCCCCGTCTTCACTGCTCCCGGATGTAATGTTTCGCAGGGCCTTCCAACTGTGGTCAACAGACAATGAAACTTCTCGTTGTTCTTCTTCTCGCGGGTGTTGCCCGCGGCCAGGATTCCTCGACGCTCGTGGGCTATCTTTCTCTCTCTCCGGACCAGGTGTCGAAGCTGTCCGCTAACATCAGGGATTATTCCATCTGGCTTGACGGAAAGCAGCAGCGCATCGGCAGCCTCCGCGGCGAGATCGCCCTGGAGACGGCGCGCGACACTCCCGACCCGGGCGAACTGGGCTGGCGCTACGCGGAGATCGAAGTGACCTGCCGGGCGCTGTTCGAGGAGCGCAGACAGCTTCAGGCGCGCAATGTCAGAACTCCTGATCTCCAAGGAATCTAAGATGACCCCAACTTGTAGATGAGCTTCAACTCGGTACCGGGAAAAATGGTCTCGGTGGCGTTGAGCTGCTCACAAAGGTTACGGACGGCCTGG
>JADLBG010000095.1 GCA_020847895.1 Bryobacterales bacterium | reverse complement strand
CCTGCTCGTCGATCCAACGCCGCATCGTGGCCAGATCATCCGCGGACGCCGCCCCGCCCGAGATCGCCTGTTGCAGCAGTTCCAGCGTCGATCCCCCGAAGGCCCGCTGCACCAGGTCCTTCACCAGCCGCTTCTGCATCTGCCCGCGCGGGTGCAGGGCGCGGTAAACATGCGCGCGGCTCTGTTCGTCCCGTTTCACCAGCTTCTTTTCCGTCATGATCTGCATCAGCTTCAGGACGGTGGTGTAGCCGGTGGGGCGCGAGTGATTCAACTCACCGGCCACCTGGCGCACGGTACAGGGGCCGCGGCTCCAGAGCACGTTGAGAATCGCCAGTTCGGCATCGGTCGGGCGAGTCATGCCACCACAATATACGAAAGCGTTCGTAAGTGTCAACGAAAATTTTCGTACTCCGTCCCGGTTTCGTACAATATAAAGCAATGCCCGCTGCCGCTACGCCCTCCGCCACCGCCCGCTTTGCCGCCCGCTTCCCCCGGGCCCAAGACAACCGGTTCTTCCGTCAGGCGCAAGGACTCACCGTCTCGAGCCTCGGACTCGGCACCTACCTCGGTCCCATGACCGATGAGGCCGATACGTCCTACTCCCGCGCGATCCTCGCCGCTATCGATGGCGGCATCAATTTCCTTGACACTTCGCTCAACTACCGCCACCAACGGTCTGAACTCGCCATCGGCGCGGCCCTGCGCCAGACGTCTGAACGCCGCGAGGAACTCGTCCTCTGCACGAAGGCCGGATACCTCGTTCCCGGCGCCACGCCCAAACTTCCGGAAACCGAGACGGTGGGCGGCATGCATTCCATGGCTCCCGCCTTTCTCGAAGACCAGGTCACCCGCAGCCTCGAAAACCTCGGTGTCGAAACCATCGACGTCTTCTATCTCCACAATCCCGAAACCCAACTCCGCTATATCGACCCGGAAACCTTCTACAGCCGCGTCGCGGCGGCTTTCGAGAAACTGGAAAGCTTCGCTGCCGCGGGGCGCATCCGCTGCTACGGCGCAGCCACATGGGATGGCTTCCGCCGCAACGGCCAACCCGGCGGCCTCTCGCTCGCCCGCCTGGCGGCGCTCGCCCGCGGCATCGCCGGCGACGCCCATCACTTCCGCTTTATCCAACTACCTTTCAACCTCGCCATGGTGGAAGCCTACGGACAGCGCGCCGAAACCCGCGATGGGCAGCGGATCAACGTACTCGAAGCCGCGCGCAGTTATGACATCACGGTGGTCGCCAGCGCCTCGCTGCTACAATCGCGGCTCGCCTCAGGTCTCCCCGAGCAACTCGCCGAAAAGCTCGAAGCGCCCGGCCCGGATGCCATCCGCGCCATTCAGTTCGCGCGCTCCGCGCCGGGAATCACCACCGCGCTTGTGGGCATGGGCAATCCCGGGCACGTGCGCGAAAACCTCGCCATCGCTTCTTGCCCGCCGCTCAGCGCGGACACATTTGAAAGTCTGTTCTCCGCATAACCGCCGTGATTCTCCCCACTCCCCCCGTCACTCACGAGTTCGACGAAACGCAGGTGGATAACGCGGTTGCCGCGTGTCCGAATGTGCCCGCGGTATTTCTGGTGTGGCCAAGGGAAGGCCCTCCCTACCTTGCCCGCACCGCGCTTCTCCACCGCCGCCTGATGCGCCTGCTGGGGCCGCGCAGCCATGCTTCCAAACTCCTGCACCTGCGTCCCGTCGCCCGGCGCATCGAATATTGGACCTACGGCTCGCGGCTCGAATCGAGCCTGCTGCTCTATTCCCTGGCGCGCCGCCACTTCCCCGAGGATTACGCCCGCATTCTGAAACTGCGCCAGCCTTCCTACGTCAAGCTGATCCTCGCCAATCCCTTCCCGCGCACGCAGGTCACCACGCGCCTCGGCGGCTCGGACTCACTCCATTACGGCCCGTTCCCTTCCCGCGCCGCCGCCGAAACCTTCGAAAACGGCTTCCTCGACTTCTTCCAACTCCGCCGCTGCCAGGAGGATTTGCAGCCCTCGCCGGATCATCCGGGCTGCGTCTACGGCGAGATGAACAAGTGTCTCCGCCCGTGCCAGCAGATTGTCACCGTCGAGGAATACGCAAGCGAAGCCGGGCGCGTGGCAGGCTTCCTTCGCTCGGACGGCGAAACGCTGGTGGATGCCATCCGCGCCGCGCGCGACCGCTGGAGCGAGGAACTCGAATTCGAAGAAGCGGCCCGCATGCACAAGCGTCTCGAAAAGGCGGCCGCCATCCTGCAACTGCGCGGGGAACTCGCGGCGGACATCCAACGCTTGTGCGGGGTTGCGGTCACTCCGGCAGTGGACTACGATGCCGTCGGGCTCTGGTTTCTGCTCGAAGGCGTCTGGCGTTACGGGACCACACTTTCGCTGCGCGTCGAAGAGGGGCGCCCTATCCCTCTCGACCGCCGCCTCAAGGAACTGGCGGAGACCATTCCGCCGGCTGTCCGCATCCCCGTGCGCGAGCGCCAGGACCATCTCTCGCTGCTCGCCGCCTGGTTCTACTCGAGTTGGCGCGACGGCGAGTGGGTCCCCTTCCCCGAGCCTTCGGCCATCCCCTATCGAAAACTGGTCAACGCGATTCACCGTGTCGCGCGCGCGAGAAACCCCGCGTAACTACTGAACCCCCCGCTCCTGCTTCAGCGAGTTCAGATTCCGCGAAGCCTGCTCCGAATACGGACCCGCGATCCCCGTGCACTGGCGGAAGAAATCCGCCGCCTCCGCGTATCTCTCCATGTGGTAGTTCGCCCACCCGAGGTAGAAGAGGATGGCCGCCTCCACCTGGCCGCGGTCTTTCATATAGGGAAGGCTCTGCCGCAGCGCTCTGTCCGCCTGTTCGAAATTGTTCTGATTGACATAGGCGTTCCCCACCATCAGAAAGGCGGAACCCAGGTAGTAGGCCTTGCGCTTCTCCCACTCCCTGGCCGGGACGCCATTGGGCGGGGTCCGCGAAGACACAGTCTGGATAATCCGGTTACCGGCGGCAATCACCTTCGCCAGGTTCGTACGCCGCTCCATTTCGATCTGGGCGCTCAACAACAGGGCATCGAGATCATCCGGATGGCGCACCATCATCCGTTCCGCTGCCCCCAATGCCTTTGCCGTATCTCCCATGCCCCGGTAAGCGTTCATCAGATGAGGCCAGACCTGATCGGTGTAGGCGGAATTCGGGTAATTGCTAATAAACTTCTCGAGCAACACGGTTTTGGCCTTCGGTTCCGCCTGAATCGCCTTCGTGAACTGATCGTATTCCCTCTGCGCGAGCAACCCTTTGACCAGATCCTGCGTCTGTGCCCATGCCTTCGGATCCTCCCCATCCGGCGCGGGTTTCCCGGCTATCTTCTCGCAAAGCGCCAACAGCCGGTCGTGCCATTTTGTCGCCACCGCCGGGTCACCCTGCTTCGCCGCCGCCTGGTCGCCGCGGTACAACGCATCGAAATCCTCAGGCTGCAGCGCGAGCAGTTTCTCACCGTAGAGAAGCACTTTCTCCGTCTCATGGGAGCGGGAATAGTAGGTCTGCAGCCATTCGTAGAGGTAACTTGCGCATTTGTGCTTTGGAAACTGCGCCAAAAACCTCAGAATCTGCTCGATTTTGCGGCTACTGTCTATCTGGTGGTCGATCAACTCCAGTTGTTCGCCTTCCGGTGAGCCGAAAGTGAACTCCAATTTGTACCGCTGCGCCACGCACGGTGGAACAGCAAGAGCAATGCAAAGGCATCCTGCAACGAGGGTCTGGTCGCAGGGGAGTTTCAATCGAGCCAGAGCGCGGCGCATGAGCCGTTCCTCCCTCAAAACACGAGTCTTATGGATGTCCTTCTCTCTATCGGCTGGCTTCCTACCCTCCTTTACCCCGATCTTCACCTCATTTGTGCAATACAATGAATCGCTGAGATGCCCTCCCGACGTATTGCTCTCCAATCCCCCGCCGGAGCCGCCCTCGTCTCCGGCAACCTCCGGGCGCGCCACACGCCCGGCGATGAACCCAACCCCTTCTTCCTCTGGACCGCCGGCCGGCGGTTCGCCGCCGCATTCGCCGCTAACGGCAACACCCGCTTCCGTGTTTCTGGCTTGGACCGGCCCGCCGGCGAGGCGTGAAGTAGACAATGCAGCGAAGATCCGTCTTGAAGGCCGCCGCCGGATTCCCGGCCATCGTTCACTCCCGCATGGGGGCCGCCCCGGATAAGCCGAACATCCTCTGGATCCTTTCCGAAGACATGGGCCCGAGCCTCGGCTGCTACGGCTATCCGCTGGTGCGTACGCCCAATCTAGACCGGCTCGCCTCGCAGGGAGTCCGCTTCAATCGCGCCTACACCACCGCGCCCGTCTGCTCCGCCAGCCGCAGCGCCTTCAACGTCGGCCTGTACCAGATCCACACGGGCACGCATCACCACCGCAGCCATCGCAAGGACGGGTACAAGCTGCCTCCCCCGGCACGCCTTCTCAACGACCGTATGCGCGAGGCCGGATACTTCACCGCCAACGTGCTCGAATTCGCTCCCGGCGCGCGCGGAACCGGGAAGACCGACTTCAACTTCTCCGCACCCAAGCCGTTCGACGGGACCCATTGGAACCAGCGCAAGCCCGGCCAGCCTTTCTACGCGCAGGTGAATTTCCAGGCGCCGCACAAAGGCCCCGCCTTCAAAGAGGCGCGCCGGCAGAAGGCGCTCATCGATCCGGCAAAAGTACCGCTACCCTCCTACTATCCCGATCATCCCGTGGTGCGCGACGAGGTGGCCAATTTCCTCGATGCCATCAACCTGCTCGATCACAAGGTGGGCCTGTTGATGGAAGCCCACGAGCGCGATAAGGTCCTGGACAATACCGTCATCTTCTACATGGGGGATAACGGCCGCTGCCTGCTGCGCGGCAAGCAATGGCTCTACGATGCAGGCGTGCGCGTGCCGATGTTCCTGAAATGGCCCGGCGTCACCAAGCCAGGCATGGTAAGCGATGACCTCGTCCTCTCGCTCGACCTCACCGCCACCGCCATGCTCGCCGCCGGCATTCCGCTGCCCGAGACGCTTCACGGCCGGCCGCTGACCGGCTCAAAGTACAAACCCCGCGACGTCATCTTCACCGCGCGCGACCGCTGCGACATGACCCTCGACCGCATCCGCTCCGTGCGCGACAGGCGCTACAACTACATCCGCAACTTCATGCCCGAACGCCCTTACACGCAGCACAACGAATACATCGAAACCGAGTACCCGACCTTGGGCGTAATGAAGGAACTCTATGCGAAAGGGAAGCTCAACGCCGCGCAATCCCTCTTCATGGCCCCGCGCAAGCCGCCCGTCGAGTTCTACGACATGCGGAATGACCCGGACGAAGTCCACAATCTCGCCGGCTCTCCCACGCACCGTAAGCTCATCGAAGGCTTCTCGAACCGCCTCGACTCCTGGCTGCGGGAGATGAACGACAAGGGATCTATCCCGGAAAGGCCGGAAGCGCGGCTACTGTAATCCGGCATGCGGCCTCGGGCCCGCCCGTCGTGCTGTATACTGGAGCTACACAAGAAACAGGGTTCGCTTTAAGGTCAGGGCACGAAAAACGTGGAATTCGGACCCGCTCAGGGGTTGCTAACTGATAGCTCGTCTTTCCGGTGTTTTTCTTCTCTCCCTGCTGCTTGGCGTGACTGCCAGCGCCCAATTGGCGACTACGACCTCGCTGGTCGGTACAGTCACTGACTCGAGCGGCCAATCCGTACCCAATGCGAAGATAACCGCGGTGGAAGAAGGTTCGCTCACCACCTACAACACCACCACGAATGTGGCCGGCTACTTCGCCGTTGACTTTGTCCGCGTGGGCACCTACAGCATCACGGTGGATCAACCCGGCTTCCAGAAGGTCACCAAGACCGGAATCCAGGTAAACATTAACCAGACCGTACGAACCGACTTTCGCCT
>JADLBG010000094.1 GCA_020847895.1 Bryobacterales bacterium | reverse complement strand
GGAAGTGATTGCGACTCAGTATATGGCGACAAGTATCGCGTAGTTGGGTTGTCCGGGTTGCACGCGGCCTTTATGAGCGGCAGGTTGGGCCGGACAGGAAGGAATCAGGGGGGGCTTTTTTGCGAACCGTTCAACGTGCTCGACCAGGAACTGCTCCCCTACGGCCCCCAACCCTTGCCCAGCCTCATTGACCTACATTCCTACGTCTGCGTCGGCATCTCGGATCAAAACCTGGACTGCGACCTGACGAAGAGCGGCCAGACAATCAGCGATGAGTTCACCAAGCTGAGCAATGCCATCAACAGTTTTCGCGCTCACTGGCCCGGCTCTACAGTCGTTTTCGGGGAAACCCACAACAATGATGTGCTGAATAACTCCGATATCGGCCATCAAGGGGACGTGCAGTGCTTGCCGGCGCCGCTCTCCGCGCCGATAGACATGGTGAATGGCTTCAACGCCAGTAATCTGGCGGGACAGAGCGTGGCGTTCCGGCCATTCGCCATCTTGGCTCCTGATAGCCATTGTGTTCCCTGGCCGCCGACTTGGAGCAAGGGCAATGGGCCCTATGCGACTCAGTAGGTTCGAAAGGAGAGCCTCCCATGAAATCAGCAATCCCCCTTGCCTTGTTCACAGCGGCTTTGCTCTGCATCTGGCCGGCGCTTGGCCAGACCTCTGGTGCCATAACGGGCGCCGTGAGTTCCGAGGATGGAAGCCTCCCTGCCGGACTCGCGGTCGTGCTTCACAAGATACCCGAATACGTCGATGTTTCGAAGACCGGGATATCCCAGCCGCGGGTGGTCCTTTCCAGTATTCGCCCTGCGCAGGTGTTGGGCGTTTCTTCCACGGGTTCGTTCAGCGCGTCAGGCGTGCCCTCCGGACATTACAAACTGTGTGCCGCCCCGCCGGATGGCTACCTGGACACGTGTTTGTGGAGCGGCCCTGTGGATGTCATTCTCGCGCCGGGTTCTTCGAGCGCCGGTGGAAACTTGCGGTTGCGCCGGGGGGCGGTCGTCCGCATTCGCTTGAACGATCCTCAATCGCTTCTGCCTGCCGTCCAGACTGCCTATGTGGAAAAGGGCGTCGTTGCGGGCGTGATGACCGCCACAGGAGCCTTCCGCCCCGCCAGAGTCCGCTCGCGTGACGCCAAGGGAACTGACCTGGTGATGACGGTTCCGTACAACACGCCCTTGCGCTTGTGGATCAGCCCTCGTCAGGTGTCGGTTCGTGCCCCCAACGGGACCACTCTACTCCATTCCGGGCCGTACACCACCTTCCAGGCATCGGCCTTGTCGGGCACTGTCGAGTTCCAGTTCGAGGTAGGCAAATGACTCGCGGAACGAGACTCTTGCTCGCCACACTGCTGCCGTTGTGCCGGCTGAAGGCGCAGGAGCCTGTCATCACATCGGTCACGAACGCCGCCAGCTACTACAAACCAACCGAACAAGGGTTGGGCGTGGCAGCCGGCTCCATCATCGCAATCTTCGGCAACCATTTGAGTGCCGAAACCGCCGGCGCCGATGGCTTTCCCCTCCCCACGAAGTTGGGCGGCACATCAGTCTCGATCGGCGGAGTGGATGCCGTTCTGTTTTATGTTTCGCCGGCTCAAATCAATGCCATGGTGCCGGCAGTGTTCACCATTAAGACTTTCGAGAAAGATGACTTCCGCGCCTTGCCAGTGGTGGTCCAGAGCGGATCCCTAGCGAGTTCTCCTTACACGTTGCGAGTCACACAGTATGGGCTTGGCATGTTCACGCTCGACGCCAGCGGATGCGGGCAGGCCCTCGCTTACCAAAGAGATCAGGACGGAACAGTATCGCTGAATAATGTGGAAAACAGCGCCGATCCTGGCAAGACCGTTATCACGGTGTTGGGGACAGGAGCAGGGTGGGCGCAGACGGTCAGAGCGGGCCCGCCACCACCAGACGGGGAACCGGCGCCGCCGGAAGGGCTACCGACAGCATTTGGCCCTCTTGCATTCCTCGCGGAGGCAGATAGGTGGTACGCATTCCTGCAGTTTGAACTCACTCCCAGGCCAGAGCAGGATGATCCGGAAAGGAGTGCGGGGCGGGCGCCGGGCTTGGTCGGGGTCGACCAAATGACCTTCACCGTTCCCGTAAACGCCCCCGAGGGCTGCGCCGTCCCGATTCGCATGGTGTCCACGCACTACCAAAGTCAGAACGCTACTATCAGCATTCATCGCGGCGGCGGACGCTGTGTGGATCCGTCCGTCGAAAGCATCGGCCTCCTTACCTGGGAACGCACCGTCACTTCCGGGCCGGAACCGGATTCGGTAGCCTCTGAACTGCGCGTCGAGTTTCTCGCCGCCAGCGGGAAGAAGCTTCCCACCCGGGACGTACTGCCACAAATTCTGGACATGGCGCCCAGATGGGTGGGGCTCGAGGGTCCCTCCTGCCCGCTTCCCTCCGATACTCGCCTCGACGCGGGCCCCATCACCGCGCAAGGCCCGGATTGGGGACCGGTTACCGCACGGCCTGACGCTTCGAACGTATATCACATTCCGCTGCCGCCAGATGCCATCCACCAGGGAACGTTCGTGGTCAAAGGCTCGGGCGGTAGGGACGTTGGGGCGTTTGAAACCAGCGTGTCGATCCCATCTCCCATCCAACCTTCCTCCTACCCAGCCGGAACACGCGTCCCCTGTTGCGGCGTGTATGGCTGGCCGCACTTCACTTGGACCGGAGGGGATGATGCGAGTTGGGTCCGGGTTGGAATGTACACACCCATCGCCCCACCCGTGAAGGTGGCCCAGGGCGACTGGCTACAGGAACGGGATGCGCTTGCCTCAAAAGGCCAGGCGGGTTTTGGCGTCACGAAATACTCCGGTCTTCCGGAGTCTGCCAATGCGGAACTGACGATCACGCAGGATGCCGTGACGCCCGTGACGTTCTCCGCTCCTGGTTTGACACAAGGGGGCTTGCACAGGTGGGTTTACCGCTGGCGGTTCACCGGACTGGTGGTCAATGGGGACAAAATCCACTAACACTAACAGGTGAGCAGCGGACGGACCACTGATGGCCCGTCCGCTCAAAAACAGGAAGGATTAATCGTTCAACTGGAAGCTGCCGATAAACGCGCTGCGCTTCTCCGGGCTGCGCCACTTCGTACCCAACCCGTCGCCCTGGTAGCTGTTCGCCAGCGAATACGCCGGCATCGCATGATCCACGTTGGTCAGCGGCCGGTACCAGACTTCTTCGTTCGTGCAGATGTGGTCCCCATTACTGAGCGCGCGCGTGCGGATCTCGGCAAGCGCGCCCGCCTTCAACGAAGCCACTCCGCCGTGAATATTGTCGTCCTTCACGGTGAGATCGATGGGCGCATACACCACCTTCACCACATCCTGGAGCAGGTCGCCGCTCATCCGCCTGGCAAACTTCCGCAGAGCCATGCGCTGCTCGGGGCCGGCTTTCTCATCCACAATCAACACTGCTTTCACGGGATACGCGTTGCTGTTCACGTCGCCCAGAGTGCCGCTGGCCTTCACCACGCCCACCACTCCGAGCCCATCCAGGTTGACGCCTTCGAACGTGCCCTTGTCCACGCGCCAGCCGAATACGGCAAGGTCCCCCATCAGGTTCACTTCCGCATTCGCGAAACACGGTCCGGTGTACACATCGGCCGTGCGCGCTTCCAGATATTCCCCATGCAACTGCGACTTTTCAAGACCCGCGCCGAAAGCCATTGAAGACAACGCCGCGAATAATACCAGTACCATCATCGACTTCATTCCTCGCCTCCTAGTAGCGAATATAGCACCCTACAGCTCTACGTAGCACTTCCGGAAGGGGTTGCACTCGTAGTCGTCCACGATTTTCCCGTCAGGCCCAAGAACCTGCTGGGTCTTGTGGCACCAGAACGCGCGATCGTTGCCGTGCTGTACGTTGGGGTCCCAGGGGGCGTCGATAAACAGCCCCTTCCAACGAAGATTATCGCAGCGATCGTCATCAATTACGGTCAGACTGGAACGTTCCATAAAACAATAGAAAATGGGCGCGGCATCTTGAGGACGCCGCGCCCGGGTTCGTTAGGCCTTCAGTTTTGCCGCTTCCATCAGCGCGCGCTTCACGGCCACGCGCGTCAGTTGCAGCTTATAGGCATTCTCGCTGAGCGGCTTGGCGCCGTTGACGGCAGCCTTGCCCGCCTCGGCGGCCAGGTCCTGAGTAAGCGATTTGCCGGCCAGCATCTTCTCGGCTTCCTCGGCCACCACGGGCGTGGGGCCGACGTGGCCAAGAACGATGCGGGCGCTCGAAACTGTGCTCCCCTTCATCTTCAGGGCGACAGCGGCTGCCGAGAGCGGCCAATCGAGAGCCTCCTTCTGCCGCACTTCGTACGTGGCGTTCCTCACGCCCTTCGCCGAAGGAACCATGATCTCCGTGAGGATCTCATTGGCTGCCAGCGTCGTTTCCCGGCTGTTGTTGTCCCTCGGGATGGTGTAGATCTGCTCCATCGGAACCTCCCGGCTGCCGCTTGGACCGGTCAGCTTCACCTTGGCCCCCAAAGCAATCAGCGCCGGAGCGAGGCTCGAGGGGTTCACGTAGTAAGCCGGCGGCTGCGGGAAGATCGCATGGTATTTGTTCTCGCCCGTTGGGATCAGGCTCGCGCCGTTCTCCATGCCGAGCAGGCCGAAGCCCTGCCGGAAATACCAGCAGCGAGGCCGCTGGCAGAGATCGCCTCCCACCGTCCCCATGTTGCGGATCTGCGGGCTGGTAATCCCCAGCGCGGCGTGAACCAGCGCCGGATATTCGGCGCGCACCGCCGCGCTTTCAGCAAGTTCATCAATCGTGACGGTAGCGCCGATCCGGAGACCGCCTCCGGCTTTGCGAATGCCGCCGAGTTCCTTGATCCCCTTGATGTTCACCACCCGCTTGGG
>JADLBG010000093.1 GCA_020847895.1 Bryobacterales bacterium | reverse complement strand
TGGTGGGGACCGCGCACATCGAAATCACGGTGACCGCGCGAAAGACCAAGAAAGGCAAGTAATCGAGATGCGGCGGCGCGAGTTCTTCTCCTCCACTGGCGCCGCCCTTTCCGCCTTCGCCGCGCCACGGAGAGCGAACTGCCCATGGAACGTTCACAACCGGATTCATACCCGCTAGACCCCGCGTAGCGGGCAGCGTGGAATCCGGCGTTTTCCGTATAAGGTAAACGCCGATAGCGGTCCCGTGTACACAAACCAGACCAGTGACCGCGGCCGGATACCCTCAATCAGGAAGCCAGCAACTCCCGGAGCTTTTCCCAGTCCGCGGCCTCGCCGAACACGCCGCAGGTGATCGTTGGCTCGATGGCGCGCACGGTCCCCCGCAGCACCGTGCCGCACCCCACTTCCACGGCTCGTGTCACTCCCAAGGACGCCAGCAGGCGCACCGATTCCACCCACCGCACGGGGTTCGGCGCCTGCTCGATCAGCCCCTGCCGCGCCTCCCCGGCTGTCCGCACCACCCGCGCCTGCCAGTTATTCACCAGCGGCACGGCCAGGTCGCGAAACGCCGTTTGCCTCAGGTCAACCGCCAGGCGCTCCTGCGCGGGCTTCATCAACGGGCAGTGGAACGGAGCGCTCACCGGCAGCGGAATCGCGCGTTTGGCTCCGGCGGCCTTGGCCAGTTCCGATGCCCGAGCCACGGCCCCGGCATGACCGGCAATCACCACCTGGTCGGGAGAATTGAAGTTGGCCGCGGTGACGATTTCCCCTTGCGACGCCTCGGCGAGGATTGCCTCCAGTTTCCCTTCCGGAAGGCGCAGGATGGCGGCCATTGCGCCCGTCCCCTCCGGGACAGCCTCCTGCATGTATCTGCCCCGGCGGCGAACCACCCGGAGGGCCTCACGAAAATCCAGCGCTCCGGCGGCGACCAGCGCCGAATATTCACCCAGGCTGTGGCCGGCGACGTAATCCGGCTGGAGCCCTTTCTCCTCGAGCACGCGAAAAGCCGCCACGGAAACAGCCAGCATCGCCGGCTGCGTGTTCTCGGTCCGTTTCAGCTCTTCTTCGGGCCCCTCGGCGCAGAGTCTCGAAAGCGCAAACCCCAGCGCCTCGTCAGCCTCGATAAATGTCTGGCGGGCAATTGGATAGGCGTCAGCCAGGGTCTGCCCCATGCCCTTCGCCTGCGACCCCTGTCCGGGGAACAAGAAAGCAGTTTTCGACATAGCTACAAGTTATAATGGTAACCTCCAGCGGCCGCTCCATCATCTCTACAGCGGGGTAACGGTATGAGTTTGTCTGAAATCTGTGTCCGGCGGCCTGTCTTCGCCTTCATGCTGATCATGTTCCTGGTCACGCTGGGCGTCTTCAGTTTCAAGGACCTTGGCCTCGATCTGTTCCCCCGAACGGATGCCGCGACAGTCTATGTCCAGGTGAGGCTGCCCGGCGCGAGCCCGGAAGAGGTTGCTTCTCAGGTGGTAATCCCGCTCGAAGAAACCGTCTCCGCCATCAGCGGCATCGACGAACTCCGGGCCTATGTTTTCGAGGGCAGCGCCCGCATGATGGTCACCTTCGTCCTCGACCGGGACATCGGGGAAGCGGTGGAGGACGTGAGAGAAAAAGTGAGCGCCGCGATGAAAGCCCTGCCCCCGAATGTCCTGCCGCCTTCCGTCATCAAGGCCGATCCCGACTCCGACCCCATCATCACCATCGCCGTCAGCGGTTCGCGCAGCCAGAGAGAACTCACCGAAATCGCCGATAAGCAGATTCGCCGCGCGCTCGAAACCGTCGACGGCGTCGGCGGCGTCGATCTCTACGGCGGCCGCCAGCGGCAGATCAACATCTTCCTCGACATCGATAAGCTCAACGCCTACAACCTCAGCGCTCAGGATGTTCAGAACGCCATCGTCACCGAGAACGTGGAAACTCCCGGCGGACGCATCACACGCGGCCCCTCGGAGTTGGGCGTCCGCACACTCGGCCGCGTCGAGAAGGTGTCCGAATTCGGGAACATCATCATCAAGAACGTGAACGGGGTTCCGGTGCGCGTTCGCGACATCGGGTATGCCGAAGACGGGATGGCCGAGCGCCGTACCTTCGGCTACTACAAGAACAAACCGGCCGTGATGATGGAAATCCGCCGCCAGGTGGGGGTCAATACCGTGGATGTGGTGGAAGGGATTCAGAAGAAACTCGCCGCCATTCAGCCCCAACTCCCCACCGGCATTGAGGTGGACGTGGTCAAGGAGCAGGCCACCTACATCCGCAATTCCGTCGAAGCCCTGGAAGAACATCTCCTCCTCGGGAGCCTGCTCGCTTCGATGATTGTCTTCCTGTTCATTCGCGACTGGCGGACGGTGTTCATCAGTTCGCTGGCCATCCCTACCTCGATCGTGGCCACGTTCACACTCCTCAAACTGATGGGCTTCACCCTCAACTCGATGACGTTGTTGGGTCTCACGCTGGCCGTGGGCATTGTAATCGACGACGCCATTATCGTCCTCGAGAACATCTACCGCTACATCGAGGAAGAAGATATGCCGCCCATCGAAGCCGCCATTGTGGCGACGAAGGAGATTTCGCTGGCCGTCATCGCCACCACTCTGTCGCTGGTCATCGTCTTCGTCCCCGTCGCCTTCATGCAGGGCTATGCGAAAAAATTCCTCAACCAGTTCGGCTGGACCATGTCGGTCTCCATCATGATGTCCATGCTGGTGGCTTTCACGTTGACGCCCACCCTCAGCGCCCGCCTTTTGAAGAAGAAGGGCACAGGCAAGCATGGCCATCATTCCGGCCCGATGGAGCGGATCTACACGGCGATCCTCGAATGGGCTCTCAACCACCGGTTGGTTGTCGTCGGCGTCAGCGCGCTCACCTTTGCGTCCACCTTCTACATCAACAACCACATCGGCCGCGACTGGATGCCTCAGGAAGACCAGAGCGAGTTGTCGGTTTTCATGGAGCTGCCGGAAGGCTCCTCGCTCGAACTCACCGAGCGCACGACGCTCGAAATCTCCCGCAAGATCGAAAAGATTCCCGGCGTGCGCGCCGTCGTTCCCAGCAGTTCCACGTTCATGGACCGCGTCACCATGGCGAACATGACCATCCTGCTCGATCCTCAAAACCAGCGGGCGCCCATCGCCGACATGGGACAGCAGGTTCGCAATGTTCTGAAGGATTACACCTACGCCCGGCCCCGCATCACCTTCCCCAATGTCCTCGGCGGCCGGGACACCTACGCTCCCATCCGAGCGATGCTCCTCGGCCCGGATATGCGCCGTCTGGTCGAGATTGCCAAGGCCGTCAACCTGGAACTGATGAAGGAGCCCGCCATTGTCGACCTGCGTGTCAATCTCAGCTTGAACAATCCCGAGTTCCAGGTGGCCATTGACCGGCCGCTGGCCTCGGACCTCGGCGTGCGCGTCTCCGATATCTCCACCGCTGTACGGTTGATGATGTCCGGCGAGGATCAGATCTCCACCTTCAAGGAGGAATCCGAGCAATACATGGTCACCATGCGCCTGCTGCCGGGCCAGCGTGACGATCCATCCGTGCTGAGCCGCCTCCTCATCCCCTCCGCCAAGCAGGGCCTGATCCGCCTCGATTCCGTCGCCAGGCTCGAGCGCGGCCTTGGACCGAGCCGCATCGACCGGCAGGACCGCCAGTACTCGGTGGGAATCTACGGCAACGTTGCCAATGGAGTCGGTCTCGGCGAGGCGGCCGATCGGGCCCGCGAAGCCATCCGCCGCGTCGGCCTGCCGCCCGGCTACGGCGTCCGGTTCTCGGGACAGGTGCAAGTGCTCGAGGAAACCACGCGGAACATGATCCTCGCCATCGGCCTTGCTTCCATCTTTATGTACATGGTGCTGGCCGCGCAGTTTGAAAGCCTCATCCACCCGTTCATCATTCTGACAACCCTTCCCCTTTCCATCCCCTTCGCCCTGATTTCCCTGATCGCCACCGGCCGCTCGCTCAACCTCTTCAGCGCGCTCGGAGTCCTGCTTCTGCTCGGCATCGTCAAGAAAAACGGGATTCTGCAAATCGACTACATGAACCGCCTTCTGAAGGGAGGCCAGCCTCTGCGGGAAGCTATCCTCGAGGCGAACCGTGTCCGTCTGCGGCCCATTCTCATGACCACCTTCTCCATCGTCGCCGGACTCATTCCCACAGCCATCGGGATGGGCGCCGGCGCCTCGCAGCGTTCCGCTATTGCCATCACCATCATCGGCGGACAACTTTTGTGCCTGCTGTTGAGCTTGGTGGTGGTGCCAGTGGGCTATTCCCTGGTCGAGGAGACCCGCGGGTGGATCCACCGCCGCTGGCGGCATGCTCCGGTCAACCTCGAGGCGCCCGTTCACGGCGATTAAGCTCCCGTTCGCCGGGACGAAAAATATTTTCAAAAAACCGAAATCTTCCGGAAGCATTGTTGCGTCTACTGGATTGAAAGAGGCGAGGGTGCCAACATGAAAACAATGCCTGCCAAGCAGATTCATCCAACTGAGGAAATCAGCGCATCAGTGTACTGCCCCATCTGTACGCACATCGTGGCTGCGGTTGTGACCGCGGGGCGCAAGGGATCTGTGGTCAAACCCGGCCAGAAATGCGGCCATTGCCACGCCTCCATTGATGCCGGTTACGTTCTGCCCTGGAAGAACGCGGCCTGACCGTTCCGCTCCACCATCTATCCGGAGCGGCGCATTCGCCTGCAAGATTACATTATCATTACCCTAGACGCTTGCTCGCGATGCCCGGCTGTGGTTTGATTGGAATAGACTAGGCACATTGGAATGCGAAGAAAACTGAAAAATGAGCCGCCCGTGATCTCGCGCGAGATCATGGAGCAGGCAAAGCGGGCCATCCAGTTGGATCGCCCCAAGCCAATGGTGAAATGCAAGGTATGCGGCGGTGATGCGGCCCCCAATTCCTCCGAAGGGCTCTGTTGGGTCTGCCGGCGATTGAAGATCAGCGCATGGCGCGATAGCGACCAGCAAATCTCCGCCCAGGAGTAGTTTCCTCAGTCGTGCAGCAGATGATCGAACTCCTCCGGATCGAGCCCTAGCTGCTCCATCTGCCTTGGCAGGTCCTCACGAACCGTCTCCGGCGTGTTCCGGATCCAGGCGGCCACCACCATATTCACTCCCACCCGGTTTAAGCCTTCCTCATCGGCTGCCTGTTCCGCGATCGCGCGCAGAGAGTTTTCTGTTTCTTCCCTCACCGGGCGGGGGGTTCGGGCCATGATGCTCTGTAGCAGGTCTTCGGCGGCGTCATTCCAGTTCATAGACAAGGGAAGCATAGCAACAGAAGGGGCCGAAGCGGAACGGAGTTGCTCACTGTAATCTGGAATACTCAGCGATTCCCCTTATGCTTTCCCCACATCCATCTGCCGATGAGTCAGCTTATGGGAGAACGCCCCTCCGCCGAGTTTGTCGACTACTACGAAGTGCTTCAGGTGAGTCCGAACGCTGAGGTGGATACCATCCAGCGCGTGTTCCGCCTCCTCGCCCAGCGCACACACCCGGACAACAAGGAAACCGGGAACGAGCAGGTGTTTCAGCAGCTTTTGAAGGCGTACCAGACTCTGAGCGATCCGGCGGAACGCGCCTCCTATGACGCCCAGCACCGGGCGCAGGTGAAACTCAACTGGCAGATCTTCGACCAGAAGGCCGAGCCCCAGGGACTCGATTCGGAGCGCCGCGTCCGGGAAGGGATCCTTGGACTGCTCTACCGCAAGCGCCAGATGCAGCCGAGCCAGCCGGGAATGAACATCCGCGAGATGGAAGACCTGCTGGGCGTTCCCAAAGAGCACCTCGAGTTCGCCCTTTGGTATTTGAAGGAAAAGCAGGCCCTCAAGCCCGCCGACAACGGTCGTTTCCTGATCGCCGCTTCCGGCGTGGACATCTACGAAAGCCTGAAAGAGCCTTCCTTCGACCGCTCCGGTACTGTCTACATGCTGCCCCCAGCCAAGCGGGAAGCGGTCTAGCTGGAACGCTGTCCTCTCGTCAACTCGCCCGCAAGGCGATGGAAGGATCAATCCGCGATGCCCTCCTCGCCGGCAAATACCCCGCCGCCAACGCCACCACTCCCAGGACCGCCGGCATCA
>JADLBG010000092.1 GCA_020847895.1 Bryobacterales bacterium | reverse complement strand
CCGAATCGAACCTGGTGACGCAGAACGTCGGTTACCGGCGGAACATGCTGTTGTTGATGCAGCGGACCGGCGAGTTGCTGGCCGAGCGCGGGGTGGTGCTGCCGTAGGGGAGCGGTGACACCGCGCCGGACGGCGCGCTAGCGCAATTTCATGGGCTTGCCGCCGGCTTCCTTGCTGCGCTGGGCAGCGTCGAGGAACGAGAAGATCTCCAGGGTCACCTCATTCGGCACAGGCGGCTGCCTGGTTTCGAAGAACGTCACAATCTGCTTCAGCATGGGCGCGTAGTTCACCTTCAGCTTCGGCCCGCTTTGGAGGACCTCCTTGGGGCGGAAGACGACGGCCCCGTATTCCCCGTAGGGACGCAGCGCGCGGACGGTGCCGATGCGCCCGCCCTTCCAGCGGCATGTGACTTCGTCCATGTCCTTGCCGGCTACGCGAGTGACTTCCTCACAGCCCGTACCCATCAGAGTGAAGAGCATTTCGACAGGGTGAATGGCGTACCAGGAGAGGTCGAGATACTGGTGTTCCTCGAACGGTCCCGGACCCCAGGTGATGACCCCCTGGTTCTGGTCAGACTGCCAGTTCATGCAAACGTCCGAATAGCGAAGGCTCGATGTGCTGAACCACGCCACATGATTCTCCTTGGCGATGCGGGCGATTTCGCGCGCATCCTCGAGCGTCGAGGCCAGGGGCTTGTCGATGAAGACAGGTTTGCCTGTCTTGGCGATCTCCTTGAACTGCGAGAGGTGCTGGCGCGGATCGACGCTTTCAAGCAGGATCGCATCCACCTTGCCGCAAAGAGTGGCGATGTCGGGAACGATCTCGATACCGTACTTGGTCTTCAACTCCTCGGCGTATTTATCGACGCGGCTGTAGCTCGATTCCACATCCTTGCTGCCGCCTTTGTAGGCGGCAATGATGCGGGCGCCGGGGGCGTGATCCGGGTTCGAGGGGTCATTGAGGATCCTGGTGAAGGCAATGACATGGGATGTATCGGTGCCGACGATTCCGACACGGATTTCACAAAACGCCACGGCGGCGCTGACGAAGAAAAGAAGGGCGGTGCGCATCGCCCTGTATTGTACATCGGAACGTTCCAGAGGCGGGAGAGGCGGGCAAAGCCCAGACGGTTGCGGGAAGAGTTGCCGGTTGTGTTACTCTGTTATGAGGAAAAGACTGAAAGAATAGGAACGTGAGAGGTACGTATCTGTAATGGCGCTGGCTGCTGAGTTGAAAACGCAGATCATATCGAAGTATAAGGTCCACAAGAGCGACACGGGGTCTCCTGAGGTACAGGTGGCCATCCTGAGCCAGCGGATAGCGCAGCTCACCGAGCATTTCAAGTCCCATCAAAAGGACCATCATTCGCGGCTCGGTTTGTTGACGATGGTGGCTCGCCGCCGCCGGCTGCTCAAGTACCTGAAAAACAACTCCCCGGAACGGTACAAAGAGCTGATCACCCGGCTGGGGATCCGGCGCTAGGCGCCACAGGCAGAGTTACTCCACCGCGGCCTCCCCATGTGCGCGTTGTGCCATATGGGTCTAAGCGGTGTATTTAGTACGGCTGGTTCCTTCCAATCAGTCTTCCTGACTCGACCGGAGCAATCCGGCCAAAGTTGGAGGACTATTCATGACACATACAGTTTCAGTGGACCTGGGCACCCGGGTCATCACTTTTGAATCGGGAAAGCTGGCAAAGCAGGCTGACGGCGCCGTTGTCGTTCGCACCGGCGATTCCGTGGTGTTGGCCACGGCGTGCTCGAACGAGCAGCCGAAGCCGTCCGCGGCCTTCTTTCCGCTGACGGTGGACTATCGGGAATACACCTATTCCGCGGGTCGTTTCCCAGGCGGCTTCATCAAGCGCGAGGGCCGGCCGACGGAGCGCGAGATTCTCACCAGCCGGCTGATTGACCGGCCGATCCGCCCGCTATTTCCCGAAGGCTACATGTGCGACACCCAGGTCATCGCTTTTGTGCTTTCGGCCGATCCGATCCACGACCCGTCTTCGCTCGCCGTGATGGGGAGCGCCGCCGCGCTGGCGATTTCCAACATCCCGTTCTATCACGTGCTTGCCGGCGTGCGGGTGGCGATGTTGAACGGTCAGATGATTGCCGAGCCCACCTACGAAGAGTTGAAGGCCGCCGAGTTTTCCATTGTGGTTGCCGGGACCGCGGAAGGCATCGTGATGGTGGAGGCTAGCGGGAAGGGTGTTACCGAGGACTCGGTGGTGGACTGCATCGAGTTCGGGCACGAATGCTGCAAAAAGATCATTGCCGGCATCCTGGAACTGGCGGCGCTGTGCGGAAAAAAGAAGCGCGAATTCACGCCCGCCCCGGTCAACCAGGAGATGCTGGCGCAGATCAGCGCGAAGTACCGCGAGGAACTGACCGACGCTTCGAACACGCAAAAGTACGCCAAGATCGAGAGCTACAAGAAGATCGCGGCGCTGCACGACGCCTGTGAGGCGGAATATCCGGAAGAGCAGCAGGAAGAGGCGGGGAACCTGTTCGACCATCTCAAGGAGCGGATCTTCCGCGACGAGATGCTGGTTGCCCGGCGGCGTCCGGACGGGCGTGCCTTTGACGAAATCCGGAAGATCGACATCGAAGTGGGCATTCTTCCCCGCACGCACGGCTCGGCGCTGTTCACGCGCGGCGAGACGCAGGCTCTGGTGACGACCACGCTCGGCACGAAAGACGACGAGCAGCGAATGGAGTTGTTGAGCGAAGGTGAAGTGTCGAAGCGCTTCATGCTCCATTACAACTTTCCGCCGTTCAGCGTGGGCGAAGTAGGCTTCCTGCGTGGAGCGGGGCGGCGCGAGATCGGGCACGGAGCCCTGGCCGAGCGCGCGCTTTCCTCGGTGGTTCCTTCGGAATCGGCGTTCCCCTATACGCTGCGATGCGTGAGCGACATTCTCGAGTCGAACGGCTCGAGTTCGATGGCGACGGTCTGCGGCGGCGCGCTTTCCATGATGGATGCCGGCGCCCCGATTGCCGCTCCCGTGGCGGGCATTGCGATGGGACTGGTGATCGAGGACGGCAAGTACGCGATTCTGACGGACATCGCGGGCGCGGAAGATCATTACGGCGACATGGATTTCAAGGTGGCGGGCACGCGCGAAGGCGTGACGGCTCTGCAGATGGACATCAAGGTGACCAAAGTCACCGCCGCCATCATGCGTGAGGCTCTGGCGCAGGCGCGCAAGGCCCGTCTCGAGATTCTGGACAAGATGGTGGCGGTGCTTGCTGCGCCGCGCAAGGAGCTGTCGCGCTACGCTCCGATGATCCATTCGATGACGATCCCCACCGACAAGATCCGCGAACTGATCGGACCGGGCGGGAAGATGATCCGCAGCATCATCGACCAGACGGGAGTGAAGATCGACGTGAGCGACGACGGGACGGTGAATATTTTCGCCACCAATCAGGATTCGGCCAACAAGGCCATCCAGATGGTGAGCGATATTGCCGCGGTTGCCGAAGTGGGTAAGACATACCTCGGCAAAGTGGTCCGGCTGGTGGACTTCGGAGCCTTCGTGGAGATCTTCCCGGGAACCGACGGATTGCTTCATATCAGCGAGATTTCGGAAAACCGCATCAAGAACGTGCGGGACGAGTTGAAGGAAGGCGACCAGATTCTGGTGAGAGTCCTGGCGCTCGAGGGCAACAAGATCAAGCTGAGCCGGAAGGCCGTGTTGCGCGAGCAGCGCGATAAGCTGGCGAAGGGCGCCGGATCCGAGAAGCACAAGTAACATAAAGAACCGCAAAGGGCACGCCACGCGCCCCATGCCATCCCTGCGCGTATTCCCCAAACTGCGGCACGAGAAGTGGAACCGGCTCTCTTCCGCCTGGAGAGAGCCGATTTTCTCGAGGGATCCTGCTGTGGGAAAGGCGTATGTAGCTTATCCTGAAAAGGATGAATCATACGCCCTTTCGTCTCGATAACCGTATTGCTCTTGTAACCGGCGGCGCCAGCGGCATTGGCGAAGCAACATGCCGGGTGCTGGCCGCAGCCGGCGCAGACGTGTTGATTGCGGACCTGAATCTTCCGGCGGCGGAGAAACTGGCCGGGGAACTTCCGGGCGCCCGCGCCGTCCAATGCGACATCACGAGCCCGGAATCGGTGCAGCAGATGTTCTCCACGGTGGAGAAGCTGGATATTCTGGTGAACAACGCCGGCATCGGGCACGTCGGAAACATCGAGGAGACATCGCTCGAAGATTTTCAACGTCTGTTCCGCGTGAACGTGGAGGGGTTGTTCCTGGTTACCAAGGCGGCTGTGCCGCTGCTGATTGCTTCGCACGGGAACATTGTGAACATCGGGTCCGTGGCGGGTCTGATAGGGATCAAAAAACGGTTTGTCTACTGCGCCACGAAAGGCGCGGTGGTGACGATTACCAGGCAACTGGCAGTGGACTACCCCACGCAGTTCCGGGTGAACTGCATTTGCCCGGGAACGGTGGAGACGCCGTTTGTGGAGGGATACCTGGAGAAATACCACAAGCATGAGAAAGAGAAGGTGCGGGCGGAGATCAACGCGCGGCAGCCGATCGGGAGGCTGGGGAAGCCTGAAGAAATCGCGCACCTGGCGCTTTATCTTTGCTCGGACGAGGCGGGGTTCGTGACAGGATCCGTGGTGACAATCGACGGCGGCTGGACAGCGGCTTGACGAAATGACGCCTGAGTGCTGAGAATACTAGGTATAGCTGTTGTGATCGACGTCTTCAGCATAGCGTCCAATGTGACGATAGGATACATGAGGTGGCATGCAGCCTAAGACATTCCTCCGTCTCTTTCTGGTTCTGATTCTTGCCAGTCTGGCAGCGAGTCAGGCTTCCTTCTCCGCGACCCCGGTGAAGAAGAAGAAAAAGACAGCAACTACGCATGTGAAGCCCGCCGTGGTGAAGGGTTCCCGTGTCGTCCGGACCAGCGCGAGGACCACTCGAACCGCCCGCTACCGGTCGAGTCTGGTCTCTCCCGCGAGCTACCGCCGGTCGGCGGCCGCGCCCTTGATTAAGGGCGGCCCGTGGCGGGAGCCGACTTTTGCGGATTCCCCCGAGGGAGACTGGACAGACGGGGAAGATCCTCAGGTGAGGAAGGCGGCGGTTGAGGCGCTGGGGCCCTACAACGGCACCGTGGCCGTGGTGGACCCCTACACTGGCCGTGTGCTTGCCCTGGTGAATCAGAAACTGGCCTTGAAGAGCGGATTCCAGCCCTGCTCGACCATCAAAGTGGTAGCGGCGCTGGCGGCGTTGAGCGAAGGCGTGATCGAGCGCGGTACGGCCATCCGCATAGGACGCAGGACCACGTTCGACCTCACCAACGCGCTTGCCGTATCTAACAACGCATACTTCGCCGCGTTGGGGAATAAGCTGGGATTCGACCGCGTTTCCTACTACGCCCGGTTGTTCGGTTTGGGAGAACGGGCAGGGCTGAATATCGATGGAGAACAGCCCGGTTTGCTTCCGGCGACCCCGCCCGATGGAGGCGTGGGCATGATGACCAGTTTCGGATCGGGTATCTCGCTGACGCCCCTGGAACTCGCCTCATTGCTTTCCGCCATCGCCAATGGCGGCACGTTGTACTACCTCCAGCATCCGCGCTCGAGCGAGGAGGTTGCGAGCTTCATTCCACGGGTCAAGCGCCGCCTGGACATCCAGCAGTGGATTCCCGAGGTGAAGCCGGGGATGATGGGCGCGGTGGAATATGGAACGGCGCGGCGGGCAGGCGTGAACAATTCCGAGACGATCCTCGGCAAGACGGGGACCTGTACGGACCAGCGGACACCCACGCACCTTGGCTGGTTCGGGTCGTTCAACGATGTGGGCCGCAACAAACTGGTGGTCGTGGTTCTGCTGACGGGTGGAAGACCGGTGAACGGACCGGTGGCGTCAGGGGTTGCCGGCGCGGTGTACCGGAACCTGTCGCAGCAGGACTATTTCGCGCACTCACGGCCCATCTCGCCGTCAGCGCTGGTTTCCACCCAGATCTGCTGCGCCCGCTGAGGGTTCCGCGAACACTCGCTCGCCGATAGCGAACAACAACTCCTGAAGACCTTCCCCGGTCACGCTGGATAGTTTGTGGAACGGCATCTTCCTTCGGACGGCTGCGCGGCGCAGTCTCTGGATGCGTGAAGGGTCCTGGGCGACGTCGATTTTGGCAGCCACCACCAGCATCGGTTTGCGGATCAGTTCCTCGCTGAAGCTCTCCAGTTCTTTGAGGATGATCTTGAAATCCTGAACCGGATCGCGGCCGGAGTATTCCGAGACGTCCACCAGGTGAACGAGAAGCTTGGTGCGCTCAATGTGGCGCAGGAATTGAATGCCGAGCCCTGCTCCCTGATGCGCGCCTTCGATGAGGCCGGGAATGTCCGCGACGACAAAGGTTCGATCGCCGGGCATGCTCACCACGCCGAGATTCGGTTCGAGAGTGGTGAACGGGTAATCCGCAATCTTCGGCCGGGCGGCGGAGATGCGGGAGATGAGGGTGGATTTTCCGGCATTGGGGAATCCCACGAGGCCGACATCGGCGAGCAGTTTCAACTCGAGCCGGAGATGCCGTTCCTCACCCGGACGGCCTGGCTCGTGCTCGGTAGGCGCCTGGTGCGTAGGGGTGGCAAAGTGCTGATTGCCGCGCCCGCCGCGCCCCCCGCGCGCGACAAGAAACTTTTCTTGAGGGGTGGTGAAATCGTGGAGAAGTTCGCCGGTGTCCTCGTCATACACGACGGTGCCCACCGGAACAGGCAGTTCGATGGAAGCGCCGTCGCGGCCCGTGCGGTTGCTGCCTTCGCCGTGACGCCCGCGTTCCGCCTTATGTTCGGGGTTGTAACGGAAGTGGAGCAGAGTGTTGAAATGGGGATTCGAAACCAGGAACAGGTCGCCGCCGCGGCCGCCGTCGCCGCCGCTCGGGCCGCCTTTGGGGACGTACTTCTCCCGGCGAAAGGCCATGCAGCCATTCCCGCCGTCTCCGGCCTTCACGTAAACTCTGACTTCGTCAATGAACATTTGAGAAAAACGGCCGGGGAGGCGCGCCGGCGCTCAGGCCGGGCGCGAGAGATGGAGGGCGCCGATCAGGCAGAGACGGAATCGGCTGCCTTGATGCTGATGAACTTGCCCATGCGGCCGCGGTCACGGAACTCGACGTAGCCGGGGATCTTGGCGAACAGGGTGTCGTCCTTGCCGCGCCCGACGTTCTCGCCCGGCTTGAAGGTTGTGCCCCGCTGGCGGACGAGGATGGAGCCGCCGGTGACCAACTGGCCGCCGAAGGCCTTGACACCGAGCCGCTGCGCATTCGAATCCCGGCCGTTCTTTGAGCTGCCTAACCCTTTTTTATGTGCCATATGCTAACTCCTTACCACGTCGGGATTTTTCAGAACACGATCTCGTTGATAGCCACGGCCGTGAGATTCTGCCGGTGGCCGATGGTGCGCT
>JADLBG010000091.1 GCA_020847895.1 Bryobacterales bacterium | reverse complement strand
TGGGAGTAGGCGTCATGGATGCGGTGAAGCGCGTCGAGGGCGAGGGGATAGATGGGAAGGCGGGCATCGAGGATGATCTCGGCCTGGGCGCGGGGGAGAAGAGTTTCTTCGAGTTCGAGGGCGGCGGAACGGGCGCGGGAAGTGGACTTGAGGGATTTGGCGGAAGGCATTTGGCCGAGCAGGCGGATCTTTTCGCGCCAGGGGGAAGAGGGGCCGAGAGCGAGGACGGCGGCGGCCCATTGGTGAAAGCGCTGGTGATTTTGGCGTTGGTTGAACGTGCCGCTTGGGGGATCGGCGAGGATAGCGTGAGCGGCGGGGGGAATTTGGGGCCAGGCGGAGGGAGCCTGTTTCGATGGGGGACGGAGGCTTTGGAGCGGCACGCCGGCCGTGCGGGCTTCTGCGTAGAGTTCGAGCAGAGCCTCGGCGAGACCGGCGGCCCCGGTGTTGAGTTCGCGAAGCAGGACGCGCATGGGCTCGGGGCGTTCGCGGAGGAGATCATCGAGGACGGATTCGGCGGTGTGGCGCTGGAGGATTCGGGATTGGGCTTCGTCGAGGAGAGAGAAGCCGGGGTCGACGGCGGCGGCGATGGCGTTTTCCTTGAGGAGGCGGGTGCAGAAGCCATGGATGGTGGAGACCCAGGCGCGCTCGATCTGTTCGCGGAGTTCATCGGAGGCGGCGAAGGACTGGATGAGGCGCTTCTTGATTTCGGTGGCGGCCTTTTCGGTGAACGTGACGGCGAGGATGCGATGGGGTGGGATGCCTTTGGAGGCGACGAGCCAGCGGAAGCGTTCGATGAGGACGCGGGTCTTGCCGGAACCGGGTCCGGCGACGACGCAGACATCCGGGTCCCAGCGTTCGACGGCGGCCTGCTGTGCGGGGTTGAGGGAGATGGCGGCAGCGGGATTCATGAGGGTTTTACGAGGCTCCTCCGGCGATTTGGACGAGGGGACTGGCGGTGGTTTCGACGCGGCAGGCGTCGCGGTAATCGCACCAGGCGCATTTTTTGGTGTCGGCGGGCGAGGGGCGGATCTCTCCTGCCTCGATGCGCGCGGCGACGGAGACGGTGGAATCGATGGCGCGCCGCATCATTTCGCGGAGTTGAGAAGGATCGGAGGATTCGCCGATGTTCTCCCAGCCGAAGTAGGGGAGGCGCCAGCCCATCCAAGTGATCTCACCGCGGAGTCCGCAGTAGAGCATGCCGGCGGGCGGGGCATGGTAGAGCTGCTCGGCGGCCCAGAGGTAGAGGCCGCCCTGGACGAGTTCGCCGCGATCGTGGGAGCGGATGCGGCCGCGGATCCGGTCGCGGGTGGAGTATTTGTAGTCGATGACGACGAGGCCGCGGCCGGGGAGGTCGACGACGCGGTCAATCTTGCCGCGGATGCGGAGTCCAGCGGTGAGGCGGAGGTGGAAGCCGCGCTCGATGCCGCGGGTGGCGGCTCCGGACAGAGGGGGACTTTCGAGGAAGCGGCGGAGGTTGGCATGGAGTTCGAGGCGCACGGTTTCGGTGCGGGTGTTGGGGGGGATGGATTTTTCGCGGCAGGCTTCGGAGAAGAGGCGGCTGAAGATCTCTTCGACAAAGAGCGGGGAGCCTTCGGAGGCGGCGAGGGTCTGGTGGAGGATGTTGCCCTGGAGGAGGAAATCGAGGCGTTCGTGAGGGCGCGCCGGAGGAGGGTTGAGTTTGAGGATGTGGCGGGCGAAGAACTGGAAGGGGCACTGGAGGAAGGTTTCAATGCTGGTGGGGGAGAGCGAACCGCGGGCCTTGCGGAGGGCAGCGAGGAGTTCGGGTTCAGCGATTCGGGAGGGCGGAGGAGTGGATTTCGGCCACAGCGGGCGAGGACGAGCGGGGACGGCGAATTCGGCGCGAGTGTGGGGATGGTCGCGTTCGAAACGGGCGAGGAAGAAGGAGGGGAGCGTCTCTTCGCCTTTGGAGTTGGCGCGGGGGTAGGAGAGATAGAGGCGGTCTTGGGCGACGGAAGCGGCCACCTCGAAAAGGAAGGTTTCCTCTTTCTGGCGTTCGGTGCTGGTACGGAGAAGGATGCCCTGATGGCGGAGCAGTTCGCGGTCCGGGTCGGCGAGGATGGGGTGGGCGGAATGATATTGGGGGAAGACGCGCTCGAGCATGCCGCAGAGGAAGACGACGGGAAGGCTCCACTGGCGGGCTTCGTAGACATCGAGGACGTGGACGACATTGCGGCGCTGATCGCGGCTGGTGATGGGGGCGTGCTCGAGGATTTCGCGGAGATGGGAGTGGAATTCGGCGAGGGGGATGGGCTGATCGGGAAGGATGGCGGCGGTGAGTTTGACGGATTCCCGCCAGGCATCGAGGGCGGAGAGCAGCTTGCGCCAGGAGAGAACCTGGGTGTGCGGGATATTGTCCGTGTAGGCGGGCGTGGCGATGAGCGCGCGGAGGCGGCCGAACTCCGCGGCCCATTGGGCGGGAGTGTGGTGGGCGGAGGCCCAGGGTTCGAAGGATCGCCAGACGGGGAGGAGGGTATCGAGTTCCGGGGGGAGACCGTGGGCGGGGATACGGTCGCGCAGGGTGTGGATGAACTGGTCAGTAACGGGAGCGGCGGCGATGCCGGAGAGCGGCATCTCGAGGAGGGGGAGAAGGCGGTCGTAATTCCAGTGGGATTGGATGGCATCGAGGAAGCCGAGGAGGACGCGCGCGAGGGGGTGGGTGTGAAGCGGCTCCTGGAAATAGAAGCGGGCGGGGATGCCGTAGCGGTGAAGCGTGGTCCGGAGGAGGGGGACGTAGGGATGCTCGCCGCGGACGAGGATGCCGATGTCGCCTGGCGTGCGCCCTTCGTCGAGGAGGGAGACGATGCGGCGGGCGATGTCGTCGGCCTCCTCCTGTTCGGTGGAGGCACTGACGATGGCGGCAACGGGCTGAGGCGGGGGTTCGTGATGGGATGACTCGAGGAAGCCCATGCGGCGGAGGGCGGCGGCGCTTTCGCGGGCTCCATCCCATTGCGGCAGGGAGAGGCGGATATCGGCGGGCTGAAGCGCGCTGAGAATTTCGAGTTCGGCGGGGGTGAAGGCGTAGAAGCCGGTGAGAAAGATGTGTTTCCAAGGCGGCGGGGTGGCGCGAAGCCTTTGGGCGGCGAGTTTGAGGCGCTCGGGACGGAGGGTGAAACCGGCTTGGCGGAGGCGCGTTTCGAGGCGGGCTGACAACTGATGGAAGTCGCGGGCGGCGGCGGAATAACGGGAATCCGGGGTCCAGGCGGATTGGCCGACTTCCTGCACGAGGCTGACGAGCATGCGGCGGAGGCCCTTGGAGTGGGCGAGAGGAGAGAAGAGGGCGGGGGGATTGGAGCGCAACCCGGCCTCGAGGAAACGGTCGATAACAGCGGGGGAAGCGGAAGGGATGTCGCGGACATAAGGTTCGAGGAAACGGGAGAGGGTGACGATGGAATCGGGTCGAACGAAGGCTCCTTCACGGGCCAGGGAATGGCGCAGATGCTCGGCCAGGGTGGAGGTGGGCACGAGCAGACAGGCGGATTCGGCGTCCTGCGAGAGGGCGTTACAAAAGAGCGTGAGGGGATGGCCGGGTTGGCAGCCGGCGGTATGGAAGAGAAGCACCTGGCGCTTCCAGTATGGCATCAGGCACGGATGTCCTGGAGCATGCTGGAAACCTGCAAACCTGCTTGAAAGGGGCGGCCCCGAAGGAGGGCGCGAATCTGGTCGACCTGATGGCGCCAGGCGGGAAAATCCACGTGAACGGCGGGCAGGCGGCGGCCGTCCTGCTCGATTTCGGCATGATGGTGGATTTCGGGGTTAATGGGAAAGGGAGCTTCGGCGAGGGCATCGAGCAAATACTCGAGGAGAAACGCCTCGACAGTGACACGAACAGAAAGCAAGTCCCCGGCAAAGCCGTTGTGTTGCCAAGCGCTCATCAGACAACCTCCTTCGCGCATGGCGGGGTTGGTCAGCGGCAATAAAAAGACCCTGCCGCCGGCAGGGTCTGATATAAGAACCGATGACTGACCCGCCTTTAGCACTTTTTTTAGCGTGGTTGCAAGTAGCCCGGTCCCTTGCGGAAGAAACCTAAATCACTCCACGTTTCCTCAATAGGGTATCACCGATTGGATTCCGGCACAATAGAAAACCTAACGAATCTGTTTAGTTTGCAGATCACTGATCATGCGGAGGAACTTCTGGCGCTGGTCTTCGTTGAGGATCTGCATGATGCGAGCCTTCCCGGAGGCGCGGACATCGTTCATCTGCTCCTGGAGGGTCTGATAGTACATGACGAAGTCATTGAGGACCACTTCCATCTGACGGGCCTGATCGGGAGTCAGGTCGAGCTCGCGGCGGAAGCGTTCGAGGGAGATCTCCTTGCCGCCTTCCTTCCAGTAGCTGAGGTCGCGGCGGAACGCCTGGCTGAAGCCGAGACGCATGGTGAGAGCGCCGGCAGTGGCTCCGGCGAGGAAGACGAGAAGAAGGGTACACAGAATGCGCGGGTTCTGCCACGTCATCCGGTGATCGTGCATGAGAGGTGGTTACTCCTGATAAGTAGTCAACTGAACGAACACGGTATTGCGATCCTGCTCGCTATCGACCAGTTGGGGAGCCGGCTGGGGCTCGGCCGCGAGGATCTGTTCGGGCATGGAGGCGGAGGCGGAATAATCGGTTTTGGGACTGGTAAATAAAAAGAGGCCAAGAAGCAGAGTAAGGACAGCCGAGGCGTACATCAGGCGCCGGGCGAAGAGCGGTTCGAGAAAGACGCTCCAGATGGAGGACTCCTTTTGGGCCTCGATACGGTCGAGGACGCGGGCATAGAAACCCGGATCGGGTTCCGTGGAGGCGGGAGTTTTTAAGGTACGGATGAGTCGAGCCTGGTATTCGAGTTGGGAAACGGCCTCAGTGCACTCGGGACAAGCCGCGAGGTGCTCGAGGAAGCCGGCGTCAGGTTTGCCGGCAAGATAGCCTTCAATCCCTTCCCGGGCGGTTGGGTGCATCAT
>JADLBG010000090.1 GCA_020847895.1 Bryobacterales bacterium | reverse complement strand
GGCACTCTTCTCATCGCCAACCCGCTTCCCACGGTCATCGGTATTTTCAAAGGCATCACCGGCGTGATGAAGGGCAGCCGCTGCAACAAAGCCTTCTACCTGGAAACGCTGAAGATGCTGAATGAAGTCTTCTCCTACGCGCGCAAGAACAGCCTCGCGAAACTCGAGCCGGATGTGGAAGAGCCGGACAAGAGCCAGTTGTTCGGCAAATTTCCGAAGTTCGTCAAAGACCATCATGCGCTGTATTTTTTTTGCGATACGCTGCGGGTGCTGATCACGGGAGGCGTGGCCACGCATGACCTCAACGAAATGATGGAACTCGACATGGAAGTACATCATCATGAGGCCGGCGCGCCCGTGGGGGCGCTGAGTTCCATGGCGGATTCGCTTCCGGGCCTCGGCATCGTGGCCGCTGTATTGGGCGTTGTCATCACCATGGGGGCTATTGGCGGCCCGCCCGAGGAGATCGGCCACAAAGTGGCCGCGGCGCTGGTGGGAACGTTCCTGGGCATTCTCCTGTGCTATGGATTCTTCGGTCCGCTGGCTTCGAATATGTCCAAGATCAATGAGGACGAGGGAAGCTACTATCACACTCTTCGCGTCGGGCTCATTTCGTTCGCCAAGGGATGCCCTCCGCTCATCGCCACCGAATTCGCCCGTCGCGCCATTCCCCATCACGTTCGTCCCTCGTTCAAGGAAATGGAGAAGGCTTGCAAAGGCGGGGGGAGCTAGAGAGCGATGGCGGATCATGATCAGCCGATCATTGTTGTCAAGAAGAAGGTCTCGCATGGCGGGCATCACGGCGGGGCATGGAAGGTGGCTTACGCCGATTTCGTTACCGCGATGATGGCGCTGTTCATCGTGCTGTGGCTGCTTTCAAGTGATGAGAAGGTGAAGAAGGCGGTGGGCGGCTACTTCCAGGATCCCACGGGTGTGGGGAAACAGATGGGGTCCAACCTGAGCGGCGTCGACGAGGGCCTGCAGTTAAAGAAAGATGATATGGACAATCTGAAAGAGAAGCTGGAGGCCGCCCTCAAGCAGACGCCGGATTTTCAGAAGTTCAGCAAGAACATTCAGATCACCGTAACCGGCGAAGGACTACGGATTGAACTGCTGGAGACGGAGAAAGGTGTGTTCTTCCAGAGCGGCAACGCCAAGCCCAGCGAAATCGGAGAGGAACTGATTGCCAAACTCGCTTCAGAGCTGGGCAAGTTGCCTAACCATCTGTATCTCGAGGGCCACACGGATTCCAAGCCGTTCTCCAACGGAGAGAACGGTTACTCGAATTGGGAACTGTCGGCGGACCGGGCGAACGCCGCGCGCCGCATTATGATGACCACCGGGCTACGTCAGGACCAGGTTGGACAGGTGCGCGGCTTCGCGGATCAAAAGTTGCGCTCGAAGGATGACCCGACCAACGCCTCCAACCGCCGCATCTCGGTCATCGTGCAGTATCTGACCCCACCGCCCGGAAGCGCAAGCGAGGAAGGCGCGCATGGCAAGTCGGCGAAGGAGAAACACGGAGAGGCGGCTCATGGGGCCAAGCCTGAGGACGCCGCAAAGAGCCAGCCGAAGAAGGGGCACTGAGAGTTGAAGAAGCTAATAGGAGACGATGTCCACCGGGTAGTGCCGATGCCCGCGACGTACGCGATACGTCTCGAAGTCCTTGCGATCGATGGTGAAGACTCTTCGTGTGCCCAGCGCTTCGGCGGCGGCAACGAGCGATGCATCCGCCAAGTCCATCGGATGATCAGTGTATATTTCCATGAGTTCGAAGGCTCGAGTTAACCACGCTCGATCAAGGAACCACACCGACAACCCGCCTCCTTCGATAAACTCCCGTAGACGATCGGATCCGATGCTAGCCGGTCCGAGCATGTGAAACGCCTCGGTGAGTACGGGGGTTGTGGTGAGAATGGCGTCACGGATTTCCTTCAGCACCCGGCGGCATCGGTTGTGCTGTTCGTCCTGGGGGTCGAAGAGGGCGACCAATGGCCCTGTATCGACGAGAATCATCTTCCCAGCTTTTTACGAAGGGCCGTAGCCACGCCGCGCCGTGTCTCGGTAGAGGGTGCGCGCGCATACCCACCAGGGCCGAGATCGAGCCGCTCATAGAAGTCATAGGGGCGATGCGCCGAGGCGTCTCGAACCTGCTTTTTCAAGGATCGGAGCCCCGCTTTCAGCACATCGGAAATCGGCAACCCCGTAGCCCCGCGGATTTCCCGCAGTGTGGCTTCGGCTTCGTGGTCGAGTCTCACAGTTCGTATCGCCACCGCACCCTCCATATTACGGAGTGTATTACAGCAGCAGCGACCAGTCAACTCGACGGAGAACACTCGACGGAGAACACTCGACAGCCGGTGAGAGGCGCTGCGCTGTTAGCGAATGACCCTGTTCCGCAATACGCCAATCTTCTCGATTTCGAGTTCCATCACATCGCCCGGCTTCACCCAGCGGTCCAACTCCAATCCGCAGCCCGTGCCCACCGTTCCCGAGCCGATCACATCACCCGGAAGAATCCGGTCGTCGCGGGTGAGAAACTCGATCATCTGTTCAAACTTCCAGTACATGTCCCGCGAGTTGCCGTCCGACCACAACTCGCCGTTGATCGTAGCCGTCATTCGCAAGTTGTAGGGGTCCGCGATTTCGTCAAGGGTTACCAGAACCGGGCCGAGGGCCGTGGCCCAGTCCTTGCCCTTGGCGGGACCAAGGCGGACTTTCATCTCCTTTTTCTGAATGTCGCGGGCGCTGAAGTCGTTCATCACCAGGAAGCCCGCAATGTGCGCCCGCGCGGCCTCGGCCGGCACATCACGTCCCGCGACCCCGATCACCGCCGCAAGTTCCAACTCGTAATCGAAGCGCTCGGTAAATGACGGCCACCGCACGTCCTCACCGGGCCCGAGGATGTTCTGATGGCCGCTCTTGTAATACACGGGTATTTCATACCATTCCGGAGGCATTGGCTCTCCGCGGCGCGCAAAGCCGGCCTTCACGTGCTGCTCGACTGCGACGAAGTCGCGCAGGGAGGCGGGATGAGGAACGGGCGCGCACAGTCTTACTTCTCGCGGATCATAGAGAATCCGCTCTCCGCGTGAGCCGGTTTGCGGCAGCGGACAGGCAAGAGACCGGCGGGTCTGCTCGAGAGAGGTGGTCCATCCTTCCAGAAACTCCCGCATGTTGTCCGGAGCGAGAACCTCCGCCAGACGGTACGGCCGCGGCTCGCCCTCCTCGGACAGGCGCCATGCGCATGCGAAGTTCACATCCACGATGCCGCGCGCATCCACGACCCCGGTGCGGCGGAGGCGGCCTATGGACGTTTCGACCTCAAAGGTACAGAGCTTCACGGCGCCTACAAGTTTCCGCGCCGGGCCTGCTCGGCCTCGAGGGCGACAAACAAGGCTTGGAAGTTGCCTTTCCCGAAACCCTGGCTTCCTTTCCGCTCGATGATTTCGTAGAACAGCGTGGGCCGGTCTTCGACGGGCCTGGTGAAGATCTGCAAGAGGTAGCCTTCGTCGTCCCGGTCCGCCAGAATGCCGAGCCGCGACAGTTGGTCCAGCGGTTCGTCAATCCTGCCGATCCGCGAGGAGAGGGCTTCGTAATAGGCCGGCGGCACTTCGAGGAATTCAACCCCTTGCGAGCGGAGGCGGGAAACGGTGTCGATGATGTCATCCGTGGCAAGGGCGATGTGTTGCACGCCCGGCCCCTGATAGAAATCGAGGTACTCCTCGATCTGCGATTTCTTCAGCCCGTCGGCGGGCTCATTGATGGGGAACTTGACGCGGCCGTTGCCGTTCGCCATCACTTTCGACATCAGCGCCGAATAAGGGGTGCTGATGTCGTGATCGTCGAAGTGCTGGTAGAGCTGGAACCCGAGCACATTCTCGTAGAACGCGGCCCACCGGTTCATGTCGCCCTTGGCGACATTGCCCACCATGTGGTCGATGTGCTTCAAGCCGGCAGGGCGCGCGAGCGAATCGGCGGGGCCTATCGGAGAGTAGCCGGGCAGGAAGACTCCTTCGTACCGGTCGCGCTCGACGAAGGTGTGTACGGTTTCCCCATAGGCGGCGATGGAGAACATTCGCACCACGCCGGATTCGTCCCGCAGTTCGGTGGGTTCGGACAGTATCCGCGCGCCGCGGGTCTTCACCGCGGAATAGGCAGCCATGGCATCCTCCACGCGGAGCGCGATGCAGTGGACCCCGTCGCCGTGCCGGTAGACGTGGTCCGCCACGGGGTGGTTCGGACGCAAGGCAGTGGTGATGACAAACCGGATCTTGCCCTGTTCGAGAACATAAGAGGCGCGATCGCGGATGCCGGTTTCCGGTCCCTGGTAGGCGGCCAGACGCATACCGAAGGCGGTGCGGTAGTAATGCGCCGCCTGTTTGGCATTGCCAACATAGAACTCGACAAAATCCGTTCCGAGCAGAGGAAGAAACTCCTGCCGGAGCGCGGCGGACTGTTCAGCCAAGAGTGGCATGTGGTACTCCTGCTATGGCTGTGATTGCTTCGATAAAGCGCTCTGTCTGTTCCAGCGTGCCGGTGGACACGCGCAGACAGCCGGGGAGGCCGAATGCCGACAGGCTTCTGATAATCATTCCCCGGCGAAGCAATCCCTGATAAATCGCCTGCGCCTCGGTTGCCGCTCCAGGCGCGATTAATACAAAGTTAGCCTCCGAGGGCACGACCTCGAAGCCGAGTTTCGGCAAGGAATTGGTGAGAAGCGCGAGTGACCGGGTGTTCTCGCGCAGAGTGCGGCGGAGGTGCTCGCTGTCCTCGAGCGCGGCGATGGCTGCCGCCTGCGCGAGGGTGCTGGGTTCGAATGGAAGTTTCACTTTCATGAGGTTCGCGATGAGATCCTCATGCGCGAAGCCGTAGCCGATGCGCAATCCGGCCAGCCCGTATACCTTCGAGAAGGTGCGCAGCGTAATCACGTTGTCATAGCGGTAGCCAAGCGAATCGGGATACTCCGCGTTGTGTTGAGCGTACTCGAAATAAGCCTCGTCGAGGATGATCAGCACGCGTTCCGGCACGTGCGTGTAGAATCTGTCGAATTCCTCGCGCGTGAAGATGGTTCCCGTCGGGTTGTTGGGGTTGGCCAGATAGATGATCTTGGTGTGTTCGGTGATGGCGTTTGCCAGCGCGGACAAGTCGGTGGACCAATCTTTGCGGCATCGCACTGACCGGTAGCGGACTCCCCGCCCCATTGAGAGGACGCGGAATCCGATGAAGGTGGGCTCGGTGGTGAGCACCTCGTCGTCATCGCACAGGAAGGTGCGAATGATGTTGGACATGATGCTCTCCGACCCGGAGCCGGCAATGACGTTGCCGGTCTTTGTGGAGTGACGGCGCGAGAGGACATCCCGCAGTTCGAGACCGCCGCTGGGGTAGAGATGGAGGTTGCCGAGGGAACGGTGGATGGCCTCAACGGCCAGCGGTGACGGGCCGAGAGGGTTCTCATTGGAGGCGAGTTTGATGACCTCGGAGACGCCGTAGGCGCGGCTGACTTCAGCGGCGGAGAGTCCGGGAACGTAAGGGTGGAGAGCGGCGATAGCAGGCGGGACGAGAGGTGGCATGCTGGAAGCCCCACTTTCCAGTGGTGTCTTCTTTCAGCTTACCTTAATTCCCCGCCTGTTGACTCTCCCCTGCCAGTTCCGCCTCCTCGGCTGCCGAGGGACCGGCTGCCTGCGCCTCCTTAATCCTCTGCATGGCGGTCTCTACATGCTCGCGCGGAACCTTCACCGAAAACGGAAGATTCGGCAGAGTGGACGACCCCTCGAGCACCGTCGGAATCCCATTCGCCTCGAGCACGCTCTGGATGGCCAGCGCCTCCATCTCCGCTTCCACGCCGATGGAGGAATAGACCGTCTCCAGATCCAACTCGTGGGAAGGATCCACTGCCAGTTCACTTTCCAACTGTTCGTTGTCCATGGGGACTTCCGGTGTATCTGCCATGCATTCAACATAGCGCACCTGGGTGGCAACCGATAGAATAATCGTAGGAGGAGACAGAATATGATGTCCGAAGACAATACGGGAAAACTAGCATGGTTTTTTGCGGGCGCCGCCATCGGAGCTGCCATCGCTTTGCTGTATGCGCCGGCGTCGGGGGAGGAGACGCGCCGCAGGATTGGGGAGTCAGCCAATCGCGGAAAGGATCGTCTGGCCGATTCGGGCCGGGACCTGGTAGGGAAGGGCAAAGAGATCTATGAACGCGGCCGGAAGATGGCCGACGACGCCTCGGAACTTTTTGAAAGCGGCCGGAAACTGGTGCAGGGCTAGAGGCCTGACGCCATGGCTACCGCGGGGTTGACCGGACTCGCTCCTTTCCGGAACGAGCCGTACCGGGATTTCCATCAGGGCGAGAATCGCCGCGCCATGGAAGAGGCGCTTGCCAGGGCGCGCGCGGAACTGGGGCGTGAGTACGATCTGCTCATCGCCGGGCGCGCCTTGAAGGGCGACGGGACATTCGCGTCGTTCAATCCGTCGAAGCCATCTGAAATCGTGGGGGTTCATCAGAGGGGCTCCGTCGAGCAGGCGCGGGAGGCGGTGGAGAGCGCGCATGCGTATTTTGGGGAGTGGAGCCGCACACCGGCATCCATACGCATCGAGATGCTGTGCAATGCCGCGGCCTTATTGCGGAGCCGCAAATCCGAATTCAATGCGTGGATGATTCTGGAGGCGGGCAAGAACTGGGTGGAGGCGGAGGCGGACACGTCGGAAGCGATCGACTTCTGCGAATACTACGCCCGGCAGATGGCGCGGTTCGCGCATCCTGATCCGTTGTTGCAGCTACCCGGCGAGACGGACGAACTGGTGTACCTTCCGCTGGGCGTTGGCCTGATTATTCCCCCGTGGAATTTTCCGCTGGCTATTCTGGCGGGCATGACCACGGCGGCGCTGGTGGCCGGCAACACGGTGATCATCAAACCATCGAGCGATACGCCGACGATTGGCGCGAAGTTCGCGCAACTGCTGGTGGAGGCGGGATTTCCGGCGCATTCCATCGCCTTCTTCACGGGCAGCGGGGCCACCGTGGGCGATGCGCTGGTAAGCCATCCCAAGACTCGCTTTGTCTCCTTTACCGGTTCGCGCGACGTGGGGCTGCATATCAACGAACTGGCGGCGCGCCCGCAAAAAGGGCAGATCTGGATCAAGCGCGTGATTGCGGAGATGGGCGGCAAGGACGCCATCATCGTGGATAGCGAGGCGAACCTGGACGAGGCAGTGGCCGGAGTAGTGGCTTCCGCCTATGGATATCAGGGACAGAAATGTTCCGCCTGTTCGCGCGCCATTGTCGATGAATCACTCTACGACGCCTTTCTCGAGAAGCTGAAGGCTCGCGTTGCGCAATTGAAGGTGGGCCCCGCCGAGGAGTTCGGCTACGATATGGGGCCGGTGATCAACGAACGGGCGCGCACGACGATTCTCGGCTACATCGAGACCGGCAAGAAGGAAGGCCGGCTGATTGCCGGGGGCGGCGCAGCGCCGGGAGAAGGACATTTCCTCCAACCCACCGTCATCGCCGATGCCGGTCCGGACGCGCGCATTTTCCAGGAAGAGATTTTCGGCCCTGTGCTGACTGTAACGAAGGCGCACGGCTTCGAGCACGCGCTCGAGCTGGCCAACGCCACCGAATACGGCCTGACGGGCGCGGTTTACACGACGAACGCGGAAAAAATCCGGCTTGCCAAAGAGCGCTTCTTCGTGGGCAATCTCTACATCAACCGCAAGTGCACGGGCGCCATGGTGGGGGCGCATCCTTTCGGCGGCTTCAACATGTCCGGCACAGATTCGAAGGCCGGCGGCCCGGATTATCTGCTGCAATATCTCCAGGCAAAGAGCATTGCCGAGAAGAAAAGCTGATCACCGTACATACTTGTCCACCCACTCGAGGTGGCGCCGCATGATGTCGAGAAGGAACTTCGGCTCGCGCGGTCCGTGCGGCTGGCGGGGATAGACCACCATCTTCGTGGTGACGCCGCGGCGCTTCAGCGCGCTGTAGTATTCGTAACCCTGCGAGGTCGGCACGCGAACGTCGGCTGCGCCGTGTAAAACGAGGGTGGGCGTCGTGACGTTCCCGACATAAGTGATGGGCGAATGCTTGTGATAGTTGTCAAACACCTTCCAGGGCTCGCCTTCGAAGTAATCGGGCAGGAAGCTGGGGATGTCCGCGGTGCCGGTGAAACTCAACAGGTCCGTGACGCCCGCGCCCACGGCGGCGGCTTTGAAGCGGCGGGTCTGGGTGATGGTCCAACTGGTCATGAAGCCGCCATAGCTCCAGCCCATCACTGCGAGGCGGTCCGGGTCGGCGACTCCCATGCTGATGACGTGGTCGACGCCTGTCTGGTCGTCCTGGTAATCCATGCCGCCCCAATCGTTCACGTTGGCGTAACGGAATTTCTTTCCATAGCCGGAGGAGCCGCGCGGGTTCGGGCGAAGGACGGCGTAGCCTTTGGCGGAGAACACCGCAAGCGGATAGAGGCCATGGCGTCCGATGAAGCTCTCGACGAAGACGCCCGCCGGACCCCCGTGAATGTTGAGGATCAGTGGCGCCTTCTTCCCCGGTTGATAGCCGGCGGGGTAGGTGAGCAACCCTTCCACATCGAGGCCGTCTTTCGATTTCCAGCGCACGACTTCCGTTTTGCCGAGGGGGAGTTTGGGCAGATCGAGGTTGGCGCGGCTGACGCGGGTACCGGCGCCGGGCGATGACAGGGTCATGATGAATGCCTCGGGGGCTTCGTCCGGTGATTCGTAGGCGAAGCCGATGGCGGCTCCCTTGGTGTTCAGGCGGCTCAGCCCGAGGGTGCCGCGTTTCGGTTCGTAGACGATCTTCGGGGGACCCTCGAGCGGCATTTCGTAGAGGGTCTGCCGCGTGTGCCTGGTCTCGGCGAAATAGAGAGCGGAAGAGTCGCCGCGCCACCCGGCGATCTGCGGCTTCTCGTCGTAGGTAGCGGGCAGCACGCGGGGATCGCCTCCCTGGCGGGACAAGAGAACGATGCGCGAATCGCCCGGCCAGCGCGGCGGGTCGCTGGTTCGCGTGAAGGCGAGGTAGCGGCCGTCGGGCGAGTAATGCGGCTCCATTTCCGCGGTTCCGGTGGCGGCGACTTCCTTCACCGCGCCTGTCTCGATGGTTACCTCGGCGATGTCGGACTTCGTCCAATCGTCGGCGATGGGCGCAGGCTGGTGGGTGAAGGCGATGGCGCGCGAATCGGGAGACCAGTTGAAGTCCGTAATGTGGTAGGTATTCTCGAAGAGCTTCTTCTGGGTCCGCTTGCGTTCCGCGTCCGGCTCGGCAGGCACGATGTAGAGGGCGGCATTGGCCGGGTTTTCATCCACCACTTCCCAATCGCGCTTTTCATTTTTCGCTTTTTCGATATCAGGGTCCGGCTCGTGCCCCGTGAAGGCGACCCACTTGCCGTCCGGAGAAACATCGAAGGCGGAGACGGAGCCTTTGAATCCGGTGACCTGTTCGGCTTCGCCGCCATCCGTCCGAATGCGGAACACGTTTGTTTTCTCCGTCCGCTCCGAGAGGAAGTAGACGTAGCGGCCATCGGGTGAAAATTGCGGATGATCGGCTCCTTTTTCCCCTCGGGTCAACTGCAGCCGGCGCGACCCGTCGGCGGCGCCCAGATAAATTTGCGAAATCATCTCGCTGCGCTCCGTTTCCATCACCGGACGGGTCTGCACCCAGGCAACGAGCCGCGAATCCGGCGAAGGCACGACATCGCCGATGGATTGGAACTGCATGGAAAACTCCGGCGTCCAGGATGTGGGCACCTGTGCCGGCAGGGACGTCAGGCAAAGAAGCAGCAAACCTGCGCGCGCTGTCATATCGCGCAGTATGCCACAACAGGCGGTCCGCCCGGCTATCTAATCCCCGCTCTCTCCGCGAAAGGCGATGTTCAGCAAGGGCGGAGCAACCATGGTGGTGAGGAGCGACATGCTGACCACAATCGCGTAGACCGTGTCCGGCACCACCCCCAAGCTCATGCCCAATTGCGCCACCACCATGCCCACCTCACCGCGCGGGACCATTCCGGCTCCGACGCGAAACATGTTCCGCCTTCCCAATTGCCAGGCTCCCAACCCGCATCCCACCAGCTTCGAAATCACGGCAGCCACCAGGACAACGCCGGCCATGAGGAGCACGTCCGGTTCGGCGAACGCTTTCAGGTTGAAGTTCAGGCCGATGCCTACCAGGAAGAAGGGCACGAGAAACTCGCTGAGTCCGCTGGTGAGGTCGTGAACACGGTGCGACACGCTGTTGGAAAGCGCCATGCCAGCGAGGAACGCGCCGATAATGGCGGCCACGCCCGCCTCGAGGGCGAGCAATCCCATTCCCAACAGAAGCACCATCGCGATCTTGAATTCGGCATTGTCGCCTTTGAGCGTTTCCTGAACCCGCGGCACAACGCGGGCCATGGTTTTGGAGCCCCACCGCACGACGGCCACCGTGAATCCGATGGCCATCCCCGCGGTCAACAGGAGGTCCATCAGCCGCACTTCGCCTTTCGCCATGCTGCTCACCACGGCCAGGAGGATCAGCCCGAGCACATCGTCAATCACGGCCGCGGCGAGAATGATTTTACTCGATACGTGATTCAGGAGGCCCTTCGAGGAGAGGACCTGCGCGGTGATTCCCACGCTGGTGGCCACCATGGCGGCTCCGAGGAACAGCGCTTCGACGGGCGATCCATGCCAGAGGTCGGAGATGGCAAAGCCCATTGCGAACGGGATGATCACACCGAGCACAGCCACCAGAAGGGCGGTTTTTCCGGTCTCGAGGAGGTCGGAAGACCGCACCTCGAGGCCGACGCGGAACAGGAGGAACATGGCTCCGAGTTCAGCAAGCGCATTGAGAAAATCCGTGGGGTGGAGGAGGTTCAGAACGCCGGGACCGAGAAGGACGCCGGCCAGGATTTCGCCGACGATTCCAGGCTGGCGCAGGGCTTCGAACACTTCGTAAAGCACTTTTGCCGCCCCGAAGACGAGCAGCATGGTGAACAGAAGCTTCCCCGTCTCGCCTGTGGAGGCAAGCAGCAGCCCGATTGGTGGAGTCTCAAGGATCACGCCGGCGGTAAGCGAGCCAGCAGAACCCGCTGAGCAAGGTAAAGACGGGAAGCAGCATGACGAGGATGCCGGTATTCACGGCCTGCATGCTTGCGGTCTGCTGCGCGGCAGCCGTTCGGAAGCACTGCGAGCATTGCCCGCAGAGAGAAGCAGCCCAGAGGAGAGGCGCCGCGTATCGCATAATTCAGAATCGCATCTCCCGCAGGCGTTCCGCATCCGGCAGCAAGGCGAGCAGCACGAGGACGAACACGATGAGCAGGGGAAACAGTGCCAGCGTCAGGGCGCGCCGCTCGAATTTGAGGTGCATGAAAAAACCGATAATCAGCGCCGATTTTCCGATGGAGAGGACCAGGAGCACGATGAGGAACAGGACTGCCGAAAAGTGGGGAAAGGCGAGGCCCACCTCGACCAGAGTGAAGCCGAGAAGCGCGGCCCACACCATGGCAAGCTGCTTTACAGTCGGCTGCATTTCGCGTTCTCCTTTCACCGCGCCACCGACATGAGGTACACCATGGGAAAAATGAACATCCACACCAGGTCGACGAAGTGCCAGTAGAGACCGCTGGTTTCGACATCCTCGGCGCGGAACTTCCCGCGGGCGACGCCGGCGGCGATGATGGCGAGGTAGATGACTCCGGCGGAGACGTGGGCCATGTGGAGTCCGGTCAAACCGAAGAACGTTGCGCCGAACAGAGGCTGATGCCAGGGATTGCCGGTCAGCGTGATATTTTCCACGCGCATGAGGTGGAACCATTCATTGAGGTGAAGCGCGACGAAGCCGAGCCCCATGGCAATGGTGGCGGTGATCATGCGCACGGTTTGACCGCGGCGGCCGTTCTTCATGGCTCGCACGCCGAGCGCCATGGTGAAACTGGAGCTGAGCAGCAGAAACGTCATCGCGGTGGAGAAGAGAATGCTCGGTGAGAAATGAAACGGAGTGGGCCAATCCGGATTCGACAGTCTGCAATAGGTGTAGGTGACCAGCAGCGCCGAAAACGTCAGAGCATCGGAAACCACGAACAGCCACATGCCGAGCGGCTTCACGCCAATGGCGAACGGCGAACCGCCGCCTTCCCAGGTTGCTTCCCGTTGCATCTCTCAATTCCCCCAAAACCGGAACAGCCACAAAAGATACAGCCAGAGGATACCCAGAAAATGCCAGTAGATGGTGGCTACATCGACGGCAGTGCGCCGCCCGGGTCCCAGTTCCAGGCGATAGGCGCGAAAATTAAGGTATAGCATGGCGAGCCAACCGCCGCCCAGGTGGACGGCGTGCGCGATGGTGCCGACGAAGAAGAACGCGCTGCCCGGATTGCTGTTCAGATAGACGCCGTGGCGGTGGAGGTAACGCCAGACAATGATTTGTCCCACGACAAACAAGGCGCCGAGCAGCGTCGCTCCCGTCCACCAGAGGTTGAAATGCTTGCGCCGGTCTCCGGCGCGCAGCACGCGCCGCGCTTTTTCGGCCAATACGCTGCTCACCGCCAGCACTCCGGTATTCACCCAAAGGAGGGATGGCGCCGGGACACCTTTCCAATCGTCGGATGCGCCGCGGCGGACCACCATGGCGCTGGTGAATGCGCCGAAGAACATGATGACCGAAATCAGAAACGCGTAAAGCCCAGTGAACGAGGCGCGGCGTTGCGAACCCGCCATCGCCAGATTCATTCTTCATCCCCCTCGTGCTGCATGAGGAAATCCTTGCTCTCTCCAGGGAGACTGTAGTCGTAGGGTCCGCGTTTCACGAGCGGCGGGCTGATTCCGAAATTGTGAGCGGGCGGGGGGGAAGGCAGCGCCCATTCGAGTGTGGTTGCGTTCCAGGGATTCGCCGGAGCTTTGGCTCCCTTGCGCCAGTTGTAGAACAGATTCCACAGAAAGAGCACTTGAATGATGGCGGTGAAGAGGGCGGCGTGGGTGATGAACTTGTGAACGCCGGTCAGATCCTTCAGAAAATCGAATTGGGTGAAATCGGCATAGCGCCTCGGATTGCCCGCGATGCCGGCGAAGTGCATAGGTATGAAGATGGCGTAGACCCCAAGAAAGGTGCAGTAGAAATGGATCTTCCCGAGTGATTCGCTCATCATGCGGCCGGTTACCTTGGGGAACCAGTAGAAGGTGGCGGCGAAGATGCCGAAGATGCTGGCGACACCCATGATCATGTGGAAATGACCCACCACGAAGTAGGTGTCGTGGAAGTAGAGATCGAGGGCGGGTTGGCCGAGGAAGAGTCCGGTCAATCCGCCGGAAACGAATACCGATACGAAGCCGAGCGCGAACAGCATGGCGGTGGTCAAACGGAGTTGTCCGCCCCAGATGGTGGCCAGCCAGTTAAAGGTCTTGATGGCCGAAGGGACGCCGATGGCGAGCGTGAGAACGGAAAACGCGATGGCCGAGTAAGGACTCATGCCGCTGATGAACATGTGGTGTCCCCATACGAGGAAACCAAGCAGCGCGATGGCCATCATGGCATACGCCATTGCCTTGTAGCCGAACACGGGCTTGCGGGAGAACACGGAAAGGACGGTCGAGACCAGGCCCATCCCCGGAAGGATGGCAATATAAACCTCGGGATGCCCGAAGAACCAGAACAGATGCTGCCAGAGGAGCGGGGATCCGCCCGAGTTGTTCAGGATGCGGTCATTGATGACGAGGCCTGCGGGCAGGAAAAAACTGGTTCCGCCGAGGCGGTCGAGAAGCAGAAGAATGCCCGCCGTCAGCAACACGGCGAAAGCGAACAGGCTGATGACCGCCGTTACGAACCACCCCCAACAAGTGAGCGGCATACGCATCAGCGACATTCCCTTGGCGCGCATTTCGAGGATGGTGGTGAGGAAGTTGATAGCGCCCATGAGCGAGGCGACACAGAAAAGAGCGATGCTGATGACCCAGAGATTCATGCCGGATCCCATGCCGGGGCCGGCAATTGCTCCTGTGGCGCTGAGGGGAGGGTAAGCGGTCCATCCTCCGAGCGGCGCGCCGCCGTCGACGAAGAATGCCGAACAGAGGACCACGAAGGAGAGAAGCGTGGTCCAGAGGGACAGCATGTTGAGCACCGGGAACGCCATGTCCGGCGCGCCGATCTGGAGCGGCAGAAAATAGTTTCCGAAGCCGCTCTGCGGCGCCGTGGTCAACACGAAGAACACCATGATGGTGCCGTGCATGGTCATGAGCGAGAGATACAGTTCCGGCGTCATGATGCCGTCGGGAGCGCCGTTGGGCCACAAGACCTGGAAGAGATGCTGCTTTGCGCCGGGATAGACGAGGTGATAGCGCATGAGCGCCGAGAGCGCCATGCCCAGGAACACGCTGAACAGCGCGAGCAGGTAATATTGGATGCCGATGACCTTGTGGTCCGTGCTGAAGACGTAGCGCCGCAGGAATCCGCCGGGCGGCGCGTGGGCCATGGCTTCGGTGGGATTCGCCATACGCTATTTCCGCGCCTCCTGCCGCCGCAGCCAGGCATCGAACTGATCGGGCGGCATCACGATCAACACGCTGCGCATCTGGTGGTGTCCGAGGCCGCACAATTCGGAGCAGGCGATCTCATATTCGCCCGGCTTGTCCGCTTCAATCTTGAGGGGGATTTCCATGCCCGGCACGAGGTCCTGCTTGAGGCGCAGTTCGCGCACGAAAAAGCTGTGGATGACGTCGCGCGAATGGAGCCGCAAGAGCACGGGCTTGCCGGCGGGGATGCGGAGCGCGCTGCTCACCACATCATCCTTGCCCGCGGGATCGCGGTCATCAATGCCGAACGGGTTTCCGGCCGCGTCATTGACAAAGCGGACGTTGGTTTTTCCGTAGCGGCCGTCCGGGCCGGGGTAGCGTACGTTCCAGGCGAACTGCTGCCCCAGGAGTTCGACCGTCATCGCAGTGGGTGAGAGCAATTCGAGGTGGACGCGCGACCAGAGGGCGGCGCTCGGCACGGAAGCGCCCGCGAACAACGCCAGCGTGACCACGGTCCAAATCACCTCGAGCCGGTTGCTGCCTTCCGTGTAACGCACCCGCCGGCCCTGATTGCGAAACCGCCAGATGAACCACCCGAGGGCTACCTGCGCAAGAAGGAAAATGGCCCCTGCCACGACAATGTTCAGCGAAAAGTAGGAATCGAAGTTCGCGGCATAGGTGTTAATGGGCGGAGGGAACCACCAGCGCTTCACCGCAAAAGAGGCAGCCACCACGGCGGCCGTCAACCAGATGAGTCCCGCAAACAGCATGATTATTGGGTTTTCGGCGTCCCTTCGAGGCCCAGTTCCGCCGCCCGCGCGCGCATGGCGTCAATGCAAAAGGCGATGTGCTCGTCGAGGTCAACGCCGAGTTCCCGCGCGCCGGCGGTAATGTCGGCGCGATTCACGGCGCGGGCGAATGCCTTGTCCTTCATCTTTTTTCGCACGCTGGGAACATCCACTTCGTGGATACTCCTTCCAGGTTTCACATACGACACAGCGGTGAGAAACCCGGCCAGCTCATCGCAGGCAAAGAGCGTCTTCTCGAGGAGAGAGACCCGGGGCACTCCCGTGAAATCGGCGTGAGAGAGAATCGCGCGGCGGATGTCTTCCGGCACTCCGCGTCCGGCCAGAATGGGCTCTCCCTTGGTGGGGTGATCCGGGAGTTGCGGGTGGATCTGCCAGTCAAAATCGTGCAACAGGGCGGTGATGCTCCATTGCTGCTCGTCGCCGCCGTACTTGCGCGCGTAGGCCGCTACGCAGGCTTCCACGGCGAGCGCGTGGCGGCGCAGTCCGTCCGTCTGCACGAATTCACAGAGAATCTCCCAAGCCTGTTGACGATCCATACCCAGACTTTACAGCTTACCAACCTTTCCGGCCTTCATTGCTCATGTGCCGCCGTGTGCTCCAATGGTTTTCGAATGCCGCAGAATTTTCAACAGACCATCAGTCCCGTTGACGGCTCCGTGTACGCGGAGAGAGCGCTCGCCTCGTCCGGGGGAATTGACGCCGCTCTCGGCCGGGCCGTGGAGGCGCAGCGGAAGTGGAGGCGCGTCCCGATGGACGTCCGCGCCGGTATCTGCCGCCGCATGACGGCTTATATGGTGGAGCACAGCGAGGAGATCGGCGAAGAACTCACCTGGCAGATGGGCCGCCCCATTGCTTATTCGCCGATGGAGATCCGGCGCGGCTTTGCCGAAAGGGCCGCCTACATGACGGACATCGCCGCCACCGCGCTTGCCGATATCGAAGTGGAGCCCAAGGAGAATTTCCGGCGGTTCATTCGGCGCGAGCCGCTTGGCGTGGTGCTGGCGCTTTCGCCCTGGAACTACCCCTATCTGACCTCGGTGAACGCGATTGTTCCCGCACTTCTGGCGGGCAATTCCGTGGTATTGAAGATGGCTCCGCAAACGGCGCTGGTTGCCGAGCGGTGGGCGCAGGCATTTGCGGCGGCCGATCTGCCCGCCGGCGTGTTTCAGTTCCTGCACATCAATCACGACCAGGTAGCAGATGTCATCCGGGACCCGCGCATCGCCTTCGTTGCGTTCACCGGTTCGGTGGCGGGCGGCCATGCCGTTCAGCAAGCGGCTTCGGGGCGCTTTCTTGCGGCCGGCCTCGAACTTGGAGGCAAGGATCCTGCTTATGTCCGCGCGGATGCTCCGCTCGAAGCCGCCATCGACAATCTTGTGGATGGGGCATTCTTCAATTCCGGGCAATCCTGCTGCGCGGTGGAGCGGATCTATGTGCACGAGGCGGTTTACGAGCCGTTTGTCGAGGGATTCGTGGCACTCACCCGCGGATATCGCCTGGGGAATCCGCTCGATCGCGAAACGACATTAGGCCCCATGGTTTCCACGCAAGCGGCGGATAAGGTACGCATCCACATCGAGGACGCGGTAGCCCGCGGCGCCAGGGCGCTGATTGACGCGAAGGAATTCGGCGCCCATCGCCCCGGCACGCCCTACCTCGCGCCCCAGGTGCTGGTGAACGTCGATCATTCGATGCTGGTGATGCGCGAGGAGACGTTCGGCCCCGTTGCCGGGCTGATGAAGGTGAAGGACGACGCGGAAGCCATCCGGCTGATGAACGACAGCGCCTACGGCCTCACTGCTTCGATCTGGACAGAGGACGCGGATGCCGCGCTGGCGATCGGGAACGAGGTGGAAACCGGAACCTGTTTTCTGAACCGCTGCGACTACCTGGATCCGGCGCTCGCCTGGACGGGGGTGAAGGATTCCGGGCGCGGCTGCACGCTCTCGCGGCTTGGCTTCGAGTCCTTTGTGCGCCCGAAGTCCTTCCACTTCCGTCTGCGGCTCGCCTGATGCAGGTTTGGGTCCGCGGGCGCATCATGATAAAGTCAGTCTTCGGAAAGGAGAACGGAAAGTCCAGATGAGTTCCAAACGATGGTGGGTGGTGTGTCTGTTGAGCCTGGGAATGGTGATTGCCTATTCCGATCGCGTAAACCTCACCATCGCGCTGCCCGACATGGTGAAGGGCATTCAGATGGACAAGGCCGAACAAGGCCTTGCGTTGTCGGCCTTTTTCTGGACATACACGATTTTCCAGATCCCGGCGGGGATGCTGGTGGACCGTTTCGGCGTGCGGCTGCTTTACACTGCCGGTTTTCTGCTGTGGAGCGTGGCGTCGGCGGCCACGATGTTCACGCGCGGGTTGATGGATCTGGTGGCCTTGCGGCTGCTGGTGGGGACGGGTGAGTCGGTGGTGACGTCGTCCAGCTTGTACTACATCCGCAAGCACTTTCAGGAAAAGGAGCGCGGATTCGCCGTGGGGCTTTACATGACCGGGACGAAACTCGGGCCCGCGGTCGGTTTGCCGATGGCCGCGCTGCTGATCCAGCATGTGGGCTGGCAGGCAATGTTCGGTCTGCTCGGCTTGGGGAGCCTGCTGTGGCTGATCCCCTGGCTGCTGTGGGTGCGCCGAAGCGATCCGGCCGCGAAGGGCCTGGTGGTTGCCGCCAAGGCCGACCCCAATGAGCGGACCGGCTTAGTGGATGCGCTGAAGAGCCCGTTGATGTGGGGAGTGATCATCGGCACCTACTGCTACATGTATTTTGTGTATTACTGCATGACCTGGATGCCGCGGTATTTCC
>JADLBG010000089.1 GCA_020847895.1 Bryobacterales bacterium | reverse complement strand
TTCAACCTCATCGACAACAATGCGCTCAAGGAACTGAACATCCGGCTCGGCACCACCGCCACCATCGTTTCCGAATTCCGTCCCGAGCGCCAGTACTACGGCGTCGAGTTCGGCAACTCCCCGCCCGCTCTTCCGCACCTGGCCGCGTCGAAATACGTCGCCGGATTTCACGGCCTGCTCTTTGCCACCCACGGCAACAGCGTCTTCGGCGCCCGTTCCTTCTTTCAGGTGGGTGGCGTGAAGCCGGCCCACGAAAACAACTACGGCCTCAACCTCACCTCGAAGCTCTGGAAGAACGCCTTCCTCACCCTGGACGGCGCCCAACAGAAGATCCGCGGCAACGTGAACGGCAATGTGCTGGTCCCCCGCCCCGATGAGCGGACCCCGCTTGCCGCCGATCCCCGCGTGCGCGCCCTCATCCAGCGCTTCCTCGCCGCCTTTCCCGCGGAACTCCCCAACCGCACGGATATCGACCCGCGCGCCCTCAACACCAACTCTCCCCAGCACATCAACACGGACACCGCTTCGCTCCGCCTCGATCAGATCCTCTCCCCCCGCGATCGGCTCACCGCCCGCCATGCCTGGACCACGCAGCAACTCGAGGCCTTCCAGTTCGTCGCCGGCCAGAATCCGAACACCACCACCAAATCGCACAACGCCCGCCTTACCTGGGAGCGGAACTGGTCCGCGGCCACTGACATGGAGCTTTCCGCCGGCCTTGACCGCGTTCGCTCGCTGCTCGTTCCCGAGCCGAACGCCGTGGGTCCCCAGGTACAGATCGGGACCGTGTTCACCACCCTCGGCCCGGGTTCGAACGTACCCATTGACCGCATCCAGAACCGCTTCCGCTACGCCGCTCTCTTCAGCCAGCGACGTGGGCGGCACAGCCTGATCGCCGGCGGCGAACTGACGCGCCTTCGCTTCAACGGCCGCGAAGCGAGCAGCAATCGGGGCAATTTCTCATTCCGCAACGACTTTGGCCGCGACGCCGTCACCAACTTCCTGCTCGGCATCCCCAGCCGCTATTCCACCGGCATCGGCGACCTCAACCGAGGCTTCCGCAATTGGGAGCAGCAGTACTTCGCCGGCGATACCTGGCAAGCCCGTTCGAATCTCACCCTGAGTTTCAGCCTTCGCTACCAACCCATGCTTGCCCCTCATGAGGTCAACAACCGTACCCTCATCCCCTACGATTGCGATTGCAACAACGTCGCCCCGCGCTTCGGGTTTGCCTGGCGCCTCCCTCCCCGCCGCGGCATCATCCGCGCAGCCTACGGACTCCACTACGGCGAAGTCTTCCCCGTCACCTTCCAGCAACTCCGCTGGAATCCGCCGGACTTCCAAAAAATCGAGGTGCAGGCGCCGGACCTGCTCGATCCGCTCCGGAATGCGGTCATCAGCCCCGATGGGCGCAGCACCCTATTCATCGTTCCGCCCAATTTGAAAACTCCCTACTCGCACCAGTACAACTTCAGTTGGGAAACGCCGCTCCCCGGCAACTGGCGCCTTCAACTGGGCTACGTCGGCAGCCGCACCCACAAACTCCTCATGCTCTGGCACCTCAATCGCGCCGTGGATGTGCCGGGCATCCCGCTCACCACCGCCACCATCAACGACCGCCGCCCCGACCCGCGCTACTTCGACGTCCGTCCCGTCATCAATGGCTCCCGCGCCTACTTCGACGCCGGGCGCGCCACGCTTGTCATCCCCTCCTGGCGCGGTCTCACGGTGGATGCCTCCTACTGGTTCAGCAAGGCCATCGATACCGGATCGGCCTACACCAACACGGCCGCCGGCGACGACGCCAAGCAGGGCTTTCCGCAATACCAATACCTTGTGCAGCAGGATCTCAAAGGACCGAGCGTCTTCGACCAATCGCACGCGGCGCTGGTGCGGTTCCGTTACTCCACCCCTGCCTGGCCCGGCGCCCACCGCGCTGCGCGAGGCTTGCTCGGGCGCTGGGCCCTTTCCGCCATTTTCCTCGCCAAGACGGGCATGCCCTTCACCGTGATCTCCGGTTCGGATGCCCCCGGGTTCGGCAACGCCGACGGCACCAGCGGCGACCGCCCTGATATCGTGGACCCTTCCATTCTCGGCCGCGCCATCGGGAACCCTGACACCGCGGTAGCCCTGCTCCCGCGTTCCGCATTCGCCTTCATGCCCGTTGGCGCGGTGCGCGGCAACATCGGAGTCTCCACTTTCCGCCGCGGCGGCATCCGCAACCTCAACGCGTCCGTGGCCCGTACGTGGGCCGTGCGGGGGGAGCGCACCCTCACCTTTCGCGCCGAATCGGTCAACTTCACCAACACGCCCCAATTCGCCGAGCCGAACTTCGATCTCAGCTCCCCGGCCTTCGGCAAGATTACGAACACGCTCAACGACGGGCGCGCCTTTCAATTTACGTTGCAGTTCCGGTTCTAACCGGATAGGTGCGATAATCTTCGGCTGATGTACTGGCTTGGTATCGACATCGGCACCGGCGGCACGCGCGCCATCCTCGTGGATGACCGCGGAGCCGTGAAAGCAGGCTTCACCGCTCCTCACGAAGACATGATCATGCAGCGCCCGCTGTGGGCCGAACAGCGCCCCGAAAACTGGTGGGACGCCGCGCAGGCCGCCGTTCGCGGGGTCCTCCGCCAGGCAGGCGCCGGCGGCGCATCCATCCGCGCCATCGGCCTCAGCGGACAGATGCACGGCCTCGTCATCCTCGACGCCGCCGGAGCCGTAATCCGCCCCTCCCTCATCTGGTGCGACCAGCGCAGCCAGCCCCAGGTGGACTTCATCAATCAAACAATCGGAGCGGAAAATGTTTTAGCCTACACCGCCAATCCGGTCCTCACCGGATTCACCCTCCCCAAACTCCTCTGGGTCCGCGATAACGAACCCACTCGCTACGCCCGCGTCCGCCGCGTTCTCCTCCCCAAGGATTACATCCGCTACCGCCTCACCGGCGAATTCGCGAGCGATGTCTCCGATTCGAGCGGTGCCGCCCTCTTCGACGTCGTCCACCGCCGCTGGTCGAGGGAAATGTGCGAAAAGCTCGGCATTCCCGCCGAGTGGCTGCCCACGGTTTACGAATCCCCTGAAATGACCGGCACTGTCTCCGCTCTCGCCGCCGGAGCCACCGGACTCGCTCCCGGCACGCCCGTCGTTGCCGGCGGCGGCGACCAGGCTTCGAGCGCCGTCGGCAACGGCATCGTCGAAGCCGGCATCGTCTCCTGCACCCTCGGCACCTCCGGCGTCGTCTTCGCTCACACCGGCACGCCCGCCTATGACCCGCTCGGCCGCGTTCACACCTTCTGCCATGCCGTCCCCGGCAAATGGCACGTCATGGGCGTCACGCAAGGCGCCGGCCTCAGCCTCCAGTGGTTCCGCAACCAACTCGCCCCCGGCATGGATTACGACGCCCTCACCGCCGAAGCTGCCCAATCCCCCGCCGGAGCCCACGGTCTTCTCTGGCTTCCCTACCTCATGGGCGAACGCACCCCCCACCTCGACGCCACCGCCCGCGCCGCCTGGGTCGGCCTCACCGCCAAGCATTCCCGCTCCGATATGATTCGCGCCATCCTCGAGGGCGTCTCCTTCTCCCAGAATGATTGCCTCCGCATCATCGAGGACATGGGCGTCCCCATCCGCTCCGTCCGCGTCTCCGGCGGCGGAGCCAGGAGCGCTTTCTGGCGCCAGATGCTGGCCGACGTGTTCTCAAAGACCGTCACCACGCTCGAAACCCAGGAAGGCTCGGCCTACGGAGCCGCCCTTCTTGCCCTCAGCCGCGAAACCGGCTCCGTCGAGGAAACCTGCCGCCTCGCCATCCGCGAAGTCACCCGCTCCGAACCCGCTTCCAATCACTACCAGCGCGCTTACGAAACCTACCGCGCCCTCTACCCCGCGCTGAAGCCAATCTACTCCCGGCTCTGACCGCCCAGGCCCGAAAAAAGTTGGACGCTTTTCCCCTTATCTTGCGCGATGGATGGGTGAGGAGGCACGAAGGATCACCGCGCGGCGGCCCGGCGGCGCGTGAGAGGACGTCATGTCTGTTAAGCTCTTGTTCGAGAATCGGCGGCAACTGATCAATCGGGTTGGCCCGAATGATAGCAACCAGCCGGTGCGAAACACTCTGGTCTTCTTCGGCGGCTACATCAGCCGGAACCCACGAGGCGGCCAAGGCCTTACCGGAACCGGCCTATACGTCTACGTTCCGGTGGGCCCCATACAAGCGCCGCCCATCGAACTGCCGACCCACTCCATGATCGCGTACGACGAAATCAAGACCAAACTCGAGGAGGCGGCGCGCCGTCACCATGGCCGCACGCTCACTAACTCCTACGATCCGTGCATGACGGGAGCCGGGCCGGACCAATGCCGTACCCAATGCATGGACGTGCGAAACGAAGCCGCAAGGTGGGTGTTCGGTCCCGGCGTGTTCGACCCGCGAGGCGCCCTGATCGTCTACGGCTACAGCGCCGGAGCCTTCAATGCCGTCTGGTTCTGCGAAGAGGTGGCCCGAACTCATGCCTGGTACGACTTCGCCTCGCGCCGGACGCAATCGTCGGG
>JADLBG010000088.1 GCA_020847895.1 Bryobacterales bacterium | reverse complement strand
GCGGGGTTCCAACTCGACGGCGACCATTTCCGCGCCGCGCAGCCTGCTGTTGAGGTTCTCCATGGTGTCGGTGGCGACGAGTTTGCCCTTGGAGATGATGATGACGCGCTGGCAGGTCTGCTCGACTTCGGGGAGGATGTGGGTGCTCAAGATGATGGTGTGAGAACCGGCGAGTTCGCGGATGAGGCTAAGGGTTTCCTTGCGCTGTTCGGGATCGAGTCCGGCGGTGGGTTCGTCGAGGATGAGGACATCCGGGTTGTGGATGATAGAGGAGGCGAGGCCGACCCGCTGGCGGTAGCCTTTGGACAGTTTGGCGATGAGTTTGTCCTTGGCGTCAGCGACATTGCATCGTTCGCAAGCTTCATTCACCTTGGCGTCGAGTTCGGAATTGGGGACGCCCTTCAACTGGCCGACGTAGCGGACATATTCTTTCACCTCCATCTCGGGATAGAGGGGCGGCGTTTCCGGCAGGTAGCCGATGCGGCGCTTGACTTCGATGGGCTGCTCGAGGACGTCGAAGCCGGCAACGGCAGCCTTGCCCGAAGTGGGGGGTAGGAAGCAGGTCAGCACGCGCATCGTTGTGGTTTTTCCGGCTCCATTGGGGCCAAGAAACCCCACAATCTGACCCTTCTCAACCTCGAACGATATGTTATCGACGGCAACGTTGCGTGCGTACCGTTTCGTAAGGCCATCTACTTTGATCATAGGTGTAAAGGAATGAACGAACTTCACCTCGCCCAGGTCATCCGCCCCAAGAGTACGCGGACCGGCTGAGGATGCGTTGCATATTTATCTTAAAGATCGGGTGCTACCGTGTCAAATCCAGAGGACGTGTAAGATCAGGATTTGTTACGTGCGGGAAGGAGGTGATTCGGATTCACCCGCTCCCTTGGCGAGAAATCCAGTGCAGGCTTGATTGACTAACGGGGTGCAAGATGATCGCGTCTTGCGGATTTGCGCCGCGGACGGCGCAGGCAAGACAATGAAGGGCATGGGTCAGTTCTACACTCGCGAGGCGCTGGCCGCCGCGCGCGCCGTCTGGAGGGTTGAAAGCAAGAAGGTGGTGTTCACCAATGGCTGTTACGACATCCTGCATCCGGGTCACATTCGTCTGCTCGAGCGGGCCCGGTCGCTGGGCGACGTGCTGATCCTGGCGCTGAACACGGATTCGAGCGTGCAGCGGCTGAAGGGTCCGGCGCGTCCGTTCTTAGGCGAGCAGGAGCGCGCGCAGATAGCGTCCTGTCTGGAGGCCGTAGACGCCGTTACGCTGTTTGATGAAGACACGCCCCGGGAACTGATCGCGTTGCTGTTGCCGGACGTGCTGGTAAAAGGCGCGGACTGGTCTCACTTCATTGCCGGGCGGGAGGAAGTGGAGGCAGCGGGCGGAGCCGTGATGGCTCTGCCGCTCGAGCCAGGTTATTCCACCACGAATATCGCGGACGTGATTGCCGGCCGAAGACCTTGAACAATCCCGTCATCCGCGACCTGTTTCTGGAACTTGGCCGTGCTCCCGCTTTCCGGGAGTTGTTGCAGGCGTTGCGCGTAAGCGCGCCGCTGCTGGGCCTGCACGGGCTGACGCGCTCGGCAAAGGCGCTTTATCTGGTTCTGCTGTGGCAGGCCGCGGAGCGGCCGATGCTGGTGCTGGCCGATTCCAGCAAGACGGCGGAAACACTGGCGGAAACGATCGAGACATTTTTCCGATTGCTGGTTCCGCACCGGGCAGGGGGGCGCACCCAGTTACTGCCGGCCTTTGACGTGTTTCCAGGGCAAAAGCTGTCGCCGCACAACGAAATCAAAGAACAACGGGCAGTCAGTTTGTGGCGGATGGCAACAGGGAAGGCCTCGATTACGGTGGCGCCCATAGCCGCGGCTTTGTGGAAGACCGAGCCGGCGGATTTTTACCGGCAGTTGGCGCTGACGCTGAAGGTCAACGACGAGATGGACATGGGCGATCTGAACGAGTACCTGCAATCCGTGGGGTATGAGCCGCGGGAGCCCGTGGAAATGGTAGGCGACTTTTCGCAGCGCGGCGGAATCCTGGATGTTTTCCCTCCGGAAGCGTCCAAGCCGGTGCGCATCGAGTTTTTCGGCGACACGGTGGAAAGCCTGCGGAGATTCGAGGTGGAGTCTCAGCGCAGCGTGCTGAAGATTCCCGACTGCCATATCCTGCCGTTGACGGAGATGCCGCGGACGCGGGAACTGGTGAGGGAGTTAGGAGACGCATCGCTCGAACCAGGATGGGAATTCGCGGTGCCCAAGATCCGCCCGCGGGAGGGAACGCCGGCGAGTTTGCTTGAGGAGCCGATTGTGGTGTGGGATGAACCGGAGCAACTGGCTGCCGGCGCGGAGCGGCTTTGGAAGCGGCTGGAGCAGAGCGCGGGCACGCTGCCGCCGGAAGCGAACTATTTCAAGTTCGATGAGTTGCAAGAGAAGCTTGCCTCTTCGACGCGGCTGATGGTGAGGGAACTGGAACTGGCGTCGATTGCGCCGGATGCTCCTTCGTGGCACATTTCGTCGCGCCCGTCGCTCACGTTTCACGGCAACTGGAAGGTGGCGGCCGCGGAAAGCCGCACGCTGGTGGAACAAGGCAACCGGGTGGTGTTCTTCTCGCCCTCGACCGGGGAAGTGGAGCGGTTGGCGGACATTCTGCGTGAGTATTCCATTCCTTTTCAACTGGGGATCGACCCGGGGGAGGGAACGCCCGAGTATCTGGTGGAGCGGTCCTATATCGCGGGTCCCGGCGTCAGCACGTACATCGTCAAAGGCAATGTCCCGCGCGGGTTGATGCTGCCCGAGGCGAAGATCGCCATCATCGGATCGGAGGATCTGTTCGACGCTTCGGCGCTGGTGGCGAAACCGGGCCAGCCTCTGGCCCAGGCGGCGGGGGCTTTCAAGTTCGACATGGCGGATTTGAAGCCCGGCGATTATGTGGTGCATGCGGTCCACGGGGTGGGTAAGTTTCTCGGGGTGAGGGAACTCGGGCAGGGCGAGCAGCGCGGCGATTTCATGCTCATCGAGTATGCCCATGAAGCGAAGCTGTATGTGCCGCTGACAAGGCTCGACCTGATTGAAAAACACCGCGGGGCGGGAGAGGGTAGCCATCCGTCGCTCGACCGCATGGGCGGGGCGACGTGGGCGAAGACGAAGAGCCGCGTCAAGGCGAAAATGCGCGACATGGCGGATGAGTTGATCAAGCTGTACGCCGAGCGCAAGATGGCGGAGGGGTTCGGATTCTCGCCGGACAGCAACTGGCAGCGGGAGTTCGAGGAGGCATTCGATTATAGCGAGACTCGCGACCAGTTGAGCGCCACGGGAGATATCAAGCGCGACATGGAGAGCGCGCATCCGATGGACCGGCTGCTGTGCGGGGACGTGGGATTCGGGAAGACGGAAGTGGCGATGCGGGCGGCGTTCAAGGCGCTGGGAGACGGGAAGCAGGTGGCGGTGCTGGCGCCGACGACGGTGTTGAGCTTCCAGCACTTTGAGACTTTCAAGCGGCGGTTTGCCGCGTTTCCGGTGCGCGTCGAACTGGCCAGCCGCTTCGTGGATACGAAGACGTTGAAGGCGGTGCTGGCGGATCTGGCTTTGGGGAAAGTGGATATCGTTATCGGCACGCACCGGCTGTTGTCGAAGGACGTGGAATTCCGCGATCTCGGGCTGCTGATTGTGGATGAAGAGCAGCGGTTCGGCGTGCGGCACAAGGAGCGGTTGAAGCAACTGAAGAAGAACGTGGACGTGCTGACGATGTCGGCGACGCCCATCCCGCGCACACTGCACATGTCGCTGGTGGGGCTGCGGGACATGTCGGTGATCGAGACTCCTCCAAAGGACCGGCTGGCCATCCATACGGTGGTGGCGCACTTCGACCGGATGCTGATCAAGACGGCGATCGAGCAGGAGTTGGGGCGGGGCGGGCAAGTCTACTATATTCACAACCGCGTGGACAGCATCTATGCAAGAGCGGCCCATATCCAGGAACTGGTTCCGCGGGCGAGGATAGGAGTGGGGCACGGGCAGATGGGCGAAGACGAACTCGAGAAGGTGCTGCTCGGGTTCATGCGGCATGAATACGACGTGTTCGTGTGTACCACCATCGCGGAAAACGG
>JADLBG010000087.1 GCA_020847895.1 Bryobacterales bacterium | reverse complement strand
TTCTCGGCAACCTGCCTACCTGGGTTACCAAAGACGACATTCTGGCGTGGCTGCGCGCGGAAAGTCTCGTCGCGGATGATGTCAAGGTCATCCGAAATCCGGAGACCCAGGAGTCCAAAGGCTTCGCGTTCATCGATGCTCCTAATCAAGAGGAGATGGAATCGATCATCCGGCGCTTCGATCGCGCACCGCTGGAAGACCGGATTCTGAGGGCGAATCCCGCACAACCCCCCAGACCGACGGGTGCCCGTCCCCCGATGGGACCAGCACCGGCGGCGGCTAACAGAGCTGACCGGCCCAAGCGCGGCGGCAAGAAGCACAAGAAAGGCAGGCAACCGGCGCCTCAAAGCGCGTTCGCCGAAGAACTGGCCAAGGCACTGTAGACCGCCGGTTCGTCCGGCTCCGCTTTCGATCCTCCCCCTGTAGGGCACCCCCCACCCATATCGGCATGGGATGCTATCGAGATGTTATACTCTAGGCCGAAATATCTCCACGACGGGCAGTTGCAGCCATCCGGAGGAGGGATGGGAATGTGAATGACCTGCATCTCATACGATTTTTCTTCATAGCCCTCATAACCGTTTCCGCATTCTTTTTAAAACCTTTCGGACTCTCCAGCATCCCGGCGGCCGTGGTGGGGCTGGGCTCTGGAATCTCCATTGTTTTCTTCGAAATCCGGGTGAAGCAAGTCAGCCTGAAACGGCTGATCGGGGCGGCGGTGGGAAGCGTTCTAGGCATTTTCGGGGCATACCTGATCTCTCTGGTATTGCGCCAAGCAATGCCGGAGAGTTCCACGACGGCCCCGTTCTTACAACTCTGCATTCTGCTGTTCATGACCTACGTGGGCCTGGTTGTAGGCGCCAACAAAGGGGACATGCTGAATCTGGCGGCGCTCGGCGGAGTGTTCGGCAGCGAGAAGATGCCGAAGCACTCGTTCAAAATTCTGGATACGAGCGTCATCATCGACGGCCGTATCGCTGACATTGCGGAAACGGGTTTTCTCGACGGCAGCCTGGTGATTCCGCAGTTTGTGTTGCGGGAACTGCAACTGGTGGCCGATTCGGCGGACTCGATGAAGCGCAACCGGGGGAGGCGAGGGCTCGACATCCTGCAGCGGATCCAGAAGATGACGGAGTTGACGGTGCAGATTGTGGAGGAAGACTTTCCGCAGATCCGCGACGTGGACATGAAGCTTATCGAACTGGCGAAGCTCTACAACTGCAAGATAGTCACCAACGATTTCAACCTGAACAAAGTGGCGCAGCTTCATGGCGTGGATGTGTTGAACATCAACGAACTGGCCAATGCGCTGAAGCCGGTAGTGCTTCCGGGCGAGACGATGCGGGTATTCATCCTGAAAGAAGGGAAGGAATACAACCAGGGAGTGGCCTACCTGGACGACGGGACCATGGTGGTGGTGGACAACGCCAAGCGCATGATCTCGAAGACGGTGGATATCTCCGTGACCAGCGTGCTGCAAACGACGGCGGGGAAGATGATCTTCGGCCGCTACGACGACCGGGTGCACGCAGTGCACGACAAGCAGCAGGCGGGCGACCGGCACGAGCGCCAGCAGCCGACAGGTTCCGCGCCCCAGTGATAGCGGAGCGCGCGCAACGGCGCGATACAATACGAAGCACAACATCATGAAAGTCGCAGTCATTCTTCCGGCGGCCGGACTCGGCACACGCATGGGCCGGACGCAGCCAGAGAAGACGGGGACAAGCCGGAAGCAGTTCATGCTGCTCGACGGGGCGCCGATTCTCATCCACACGCTACGGAAGTTCGCGGCGTGCGCCGCGGTGCACGAGATGGTGGTGGCGCTGCGCGCGGAAGATATCGACTGGGTACGGCAGATGGTGGAGCAGGAACACTTTCCGAAGCCGGTGAGGTTCGTGGAGGGGGGAGACAGCCGCCAGCAATCGGTGGAGAACGCGCTGGCAGTGCTGGCGGCGGACACGACCCTGGTGGCGGTGCATGACGCGGTGAGGCCATTCATCGACGCGGCGACGATTGAGAAGGTGATTGCGGAGGCGGCGGAGACGGGCGCGGCGATCGTGGGCGTAGTGCCGGTGGATACGGTGAAGCAGGTGCATCGCAACAAAATCCGCGCGACGATTCCGCGCGACCGGTTGGCGCTGGCGCAGACGCCGCAGGTCTTCCGGTTCGATCTGCTGCGGGAAGCATTCGAGCGGGCGCGCGCGGACAACTTCACGGGAACGGATGAATCGAGCCTTGTGGAGCGCCTGGAGAAAGTGGAAGTGAGCGTGGTGGCGGGAAGCGACCGCAATATCAAGATCACGAAGCCGAACGACATGGACCTGGCGCATCTGTATCTGTCGCAGGAACGGGAGCAGAAGGCGGAGCGCGCGTAGTGAGCGAATACCGCGCGGGTCTCGGTTGGGATACGCACCGCACATCGGCGGGGCGCGCGCTGATTCTGGGCGGAGTGACGATAGCGAGCGAGTTCGGGCTGGAGGGACATTCGGACGCGGATGTGCTGGCGCACGCCATCACCGACGCGCTGCTGGGCGCGGCGTGTCTCGGCGACATCGGGATGCACTTTCCGGATACGGATGCGCGGTGGAAAGGCGCGGACAGCATGAAGCTGCTGGCGCACGCGGTGAAGTTGGCGCGGGAAGCAGGGTTCGAAGTGGTGAACGTGGACTCGACCGTGATCCTGGAGCGGCCGAAGTTGAAGGACTACCGGCAGGCGATGCGAGAGTCGCTGGCGAAGTGCGTGGGGTTGGAGATGAATCGCGTTTCGGTGAAGTTCAAGACGGCGGAGAAGGTGGGGCCCGTGGGAGAGGGACGATCGGCGGAGGCGCAGGCAGTGGTTACGGTGCGCACACTGTAGTGTTGGAACGCGGCACACAAGAAAAAGGCCCCGATTGCTCGGGGCCGTTGGTTGACGAACTTGATCCGCCTGGCTTACTTCTTTTTCTTCGCAGCAGCCTTCTTGGCGGGCGCCTTCTTGGCGGCCTTCTTGGTTGCGT
>JADLBG010000086.1 GCA_020847895.1 Bryobacterales bacterium | reverse complement strand
AGTTCCGGTTTGAAGTTGTACCCGGACTGTGGGTTCCCGGGCTGCTTTATGAACCGGAGCAAATGACGGGAAAAGTTCCGGTAGTGATGAATGTCAACGGCCACGAGAAGGAAGGGATCTCCACGCCATACATCCAGATGCGCTGCATCAACCTGGCGCGGCGCGGGATGCTGGCCGTCAATGTGGAATGGCTCGGGCGCGGGCAGCTTTCCTGGGACGACTTCAACCACTCCCGCATGAATCAGATCGATCTCACCGGCACCAGTGGGCTGGCCGTGTTCTACCTGGAGATGGAGCGTACGCTTGATATTATTCTCGGGCACGAGCACGCGGACTTGAGCCGTGTCGCGGTAACGGGCCTTTCCGGCGGCGGTTGGCAAACCACGTTCATCAGCGCGCTCGATACCCGCGTCAAGCTCTCGGTCCCCGTGGCCGGTCATTCGAGCTTCGTCACCCGCGCGCAGTGGCCGCAACTCGACATGGGGGACAGCGAGCAGACACCCACCGACATGGGCACGGTGGCGGACTACCTGCATCTTTCGGACATGGTTGCGCCGCGTCCTCTGATGTTCATCAACAACGCCAAGGACAACTGCTGTTTTCGCGCCGATTATGCCGTCGGGCCGCTGCTGCAATCGGCACGCAACATCTACGCGCTCTACGGAGCGCCGGACCGTCTGCGCTACTTCATCAACTTCAGCGAGGGACACAACTACGATCAATCGAGCCGTGAAGAACTCTATCGCTTCCTGCGGGACCAGTTCTTCCCCGGCAATCAGGATTACCCATTGAAAGAGATTCCCGTGGACCCCGAAGTACGGACGGCGGCGCAGTTGGCCACCCCGCTGCCGGAGAACAATGCGACGTTCCATGCGCTGGCCACGAAACTCGCGCAAGACCTGCCGCGCGGGGAGGGGACGCGTGATGGCCTGGCGCACGTCGTGCGCGCGCAGCAGTTGGCGATGGATGCTCGCGAGATGGGGCGGGAGCCGTCCGGAGGAACGGAGGTCGCGTGGTGGCGTTTCCGTCTGGGCGGCTCCTGGACCGTGCCCGGAGTGGAAACGGGCCCTGCCGGGGCGCGCGATATCGTCATTCTGCTGGGCGACAACGGGAGGATGTCCTTGGCTGATCGCGCGGCAGCGCTGGTGAGCGGGGGAAAGCGTGTCCTCGCCATCGATCCGTTCTATGTGGGCGAATCACGCATCACCCAGCGCGACGCGCTGTTCGCCATGCAGATTGCGGCGTTGGGAGAACGGCCGCTGGGCTTGCAGGCGAGCCAAATCACGGCTATCGCGCGCTGGCTGAAAGGCCGCGGCATGCGCGTGACATTGGAATCCCATGGCCGGCGCACCAGCCTGATGAGCGTCGTAGCTGCCGCTCTCGAACCTTCCATTCAAGGCGCCGCGCTGCATGATTCCCTGCGCAGCCTCAAGCAGATTCTCCAGGAAAACCTCACCGCGGAGAAGTGGCCGGAGTTTTTCTGCTTTGGGTTACTCGAGAAGTTCGACATTCCGCAACTTGCCGCATTAGGCAACAATGTCGAGTTGCGGGAAGGGAACTGAACGTTACCGCATGTTCTCCGCTTTCGGGCCGAACCGGTACCGGGCTCCGTTCGACGGTCCTCCGATTCCCCACACCGACACAGCGGCATAGAGCAGCGCCAGCCCCAGGGATGCTGCGCACAGCGCGCGCAGCCGCGGAAATCGCCCCTCTTCCGGCTGCTTATCTTCGGGGCGCGGAACGGCCAGCACCAGAACTGAGGCGAGACAGGCATTCACGTGGATGACGCCCTCGGTGATCAGGCGGCGTGGATCGAACGGCAGGTAGCGCGAAAGGTTGCCAACGACAATCCACCATAGGAACAGCAGGAACAAAGCCTGGCCACGGCCGAGCCATGTTTCGGGAACCACGGACAGCGGTTCCTTCCGGTGGCGGAGCGTGAGGAAGACCACCGCCGCGGCCACCGCGAAGTAGGCAAAGCGGAACCACCACAGCAGAGGAATGCCGTGCATGATCTCCGGAATCACGCCATTCGGCAGCCAGATGGTGTGGATGTTTTTCGCGATGTTGATGTACGTCACCACGAGCAGCAGAAAGCAGAAGGCGAAGGGTTCAGCCCAGGGCCGCACAGCAGGTTCCTCTGTCTGCCGCGGCGCGCGGCGCGCGAGCCATACCAGCCCGACAGCAATGCCCACGCCGCTGATGAAGCCGAACGTCTGCTCGAGAACGCTGTGCCAGTTCTCGCGGATGGGGGAGGCGAAGCCCGCCACCCGAATCAGTTGTCCCGTGGTGAACCCAATGCCGGAAACGATGCCGGAGAGCATCGACACCCAGATGAGAGGGCGCAGATTGTGACGCGCAAAGAAGACGGCCATCGCAATTACCATGCCCAGGCATCCGGCCCAATTGTCGCCGCGCGGCGGGGTCATGCGCAGTCCGAGTCCCGCCACCAGGATCAGCACGCCGGCCCACCATCCCGCGGCCATCCACAGGATCAGCCGGTCCGCTT
>JADLBG010000085.1 GCA_020847895.1 Bryobacterales bacterium | reverse complement strand
TCCCCATTCCCGTGCTTCAGGGCGGCGCCAATGCCGGCTCGGTGACCATCCAATTCCGTGAATTCGGCATCCGCCTCACGTTCAATCCCTTCATCACCCCCAATCGCACCATCAAAATGCACGTCAGACCCGAGGTTTCCACTATTGACCTGTCCAACGCCGTGACCTTCAGCGGCTTTACCATTCCCGCGCTTTCCACGCGCAAAGTGGAAACCGACATTGAACTCGGCGAAGGACAGAGCTTCGTCATCGGCGGTCTCCTCGATGACCGCGTGGCGGAAACGATGGCGAAGGTTCCCGGCCTCTCCAGCATCCCGATTCTCGGAACCATCTTCAAGAGCCGCAATGAAAACAAGACCAAGACCGAGTTGATCGTACTTGTGACTCCGGAGATCACCACTCCCCTCAACGTCAATGATCCCAAGCCGCTGCCCTCCTTCCCGCGTGAATTCCTGCCGAATAACACGCCGAACACGCCGGGTGCAATGAGCAAGGCGGCGCCGCCCCGGAAGAAGAAATAGTAGGAGTGAGCATTTCCTGGAGAACCACATCATGACACGCCGGCCGATGCGAGAAACAGAGATGAATGCGATCCTCATCGCGCCCAACCGCGAACTGGCGGATCTGTTTCTCGCCACGGTTCCGCGCGTGAGGGGTTTTCAGATTCTCGGGGACCTTCGCACTTATCCGCCCCAGCAGACTCTGGAAATCCGGCTGCGGCAGCTCCAGCCGGAAGTGGCGCTGATCGATCTCACCTCCGATTTCGAACAAGCCGGGCAACTCATCCGCTATCTCTCCTCTCTGCGCCCGCCCATTCACGTTGTGGGGCTGCACTCGCACAATGACTCCGAAGCCATCCTGCGCTCGGTCCGGATGGGCGCTTCCGAATTCCTCTATGTTCCTTTCGACCTGAGCATTCAGAAGGAGGCTGTCGCCAGGCTCCATAAGATGCGCGGGCCCGAGGCCGGCGCGGAACCGGACCAGGGCAAGATTGTCGTCTTCTCCAGCTCCAAGCCCGGCTCGGGAGCTTCCACGCTTGCTACACAAACAGCCTTTGCGCTGAAACGGGCTACCGGCCGCCGGGTTCTTCTGGCAGACTTCGACCTGACCGGAGGGACTATCGGGTTCTTTCTGAAGCTGACCCAGCGCCAATCCCTCATTGATGTCCTCGACGCCGGCGCCCTTGATGTCTCGAGTTGGTCCAACTTCACCGTGAGCTGCGGCGGCGTCGACATTCTCACCGCGCCCGAAACCCCCTATGTGCAGGTCCTCGATCCCGCCCGCGTCCAGGAAACCCTTCAGTACGCCCGCATGCTCTATGACTGGGTCGTCGTCGATCTCCCATCCATCTTCCACCGGTTGAGCCTGTTGACGATGCCGGAAGCGGAAAAGGCTTTTCTGGTCTCCACGAGCGAACTGCCGAGCCTGCACCTTACGCGGAAAGCCATTTCCCTGTTGAGCCAGCTCGGTTTCAATAAAGACCGCTTCCAGGTGGTAGTCAACCGCGTGAGCAAGCGGGACGGCCTGGCCGGCGGCGACCTGGGAAAGCTGTTCGACTGCCCGGTTCATGCCAGCTTTCCCAATGACTATTTTTCCCTGCATAGGGTCATTACGCTCGGCCGGCCGCTCACCAGTGATTGCGAACTCGGGCGGTCCATCGAGAGCCTCGCGCAGAAAATCGCCGGACCGGTGTCCGGGGAAAAAAAACGGCTCGCTAGCGTGGTGAACGCCAAGCCGGCCTTTTCGGAGACCTAACCCGAGAGAGTCGATACGGCAGGTAACAGACACATGCTTCCAACAACAGAAAATCGGACTCCACAGCTCACCTGGGAGCAGCGGCTGCTCAAGAACGCCGGCCGGCCCAAGACCGCGCTGAAGCCTGAGTATCAGGAACTGAAGTTTACGCTTCACCGAAAGCTCCTCGACAAGATCAACCTCGAAGCGCTCGCCACCATCGACAACCAGCGCGTCCGCGGCGAGGTGCGCCAGGCGCTGTTCTCCCTCATCGACAACGAGCCTACGCTCCTCAGCTCACTTGAAAAGCAGCAGATCTGCGAAGAAGTGCTCGACGAAGTCTTCGGCCTCGGCCCCCTCGAACCGCTCCTTCAGGATCCCACCGTCAGTGACATTCTCGTAAACACCCACAAGCAGGTCTACGTGGAGCGCAAGGGTTTGCTCGAACTCACCAGCGTCAGCTTTCGCGATGACGCCCACCTGCTGCGCATTATCGACAAGATTGTCTCCCAGGTCGGCCGCCGCATCGACGAGTCGACGCCAATGGTCGACGCCCGTCTGGCCGACGGATCGCGCGTCAACGCCATCATCCCGCCCCTCGCCGTCGACGGGCCGCTGATGTCCATCCGCCGCTTTTCCACCGACAAACTCATGCCCGCCGACCTCGTCGAAAAGAAGGCCATGACGCCCGGAATGATGGAGTTGCTCGAAGCCGCCGTCAAAGCGAGGCTCAACATCATCATCGCCGGCGGAACCGGCGCCGGCAAAACCACGCTCCTCAACGCTCTCAGCTTCTTCATCAGTCCCAAGGAGCGCATCGTTACCATCGAAGACGCCGCCGAACTCCAGTTGAAGCAGCCCCATGTGGCCCGCCTCGAAACCCGCCCCCCGAACCTCGAGGGCCAGGGCGCCGTCCGCCAGCGCGAACTCCTCGTCAACAGCCTGCGTATGCGTCCGGACCGCATCGTGGTCGGCGAAGTCCGCGGCGGGGAGGCGCTCGACATGCTTCAGGCCATGAATACCGGCCATGACGGCTCCCTGACCACGGTCCACGCGAACTCCCCGCGCGACGGCGTTTCCCGTCTCGAGGTCATGGTCTCCATGGCCAACGCCAACATGCAGTTGATCTCCATCCGCCAGCAGATCGCCAGCGCCGTCAACGTCTTCGTCCAGGCCTCGCGCTTTTCCGACGGCTCGCGCCGCGTCACCAACATCACCGAGGTAACGGGCATGGAAGGCGAGGTGGTCACCCTTCAGGACATCTATGTTTTTGAAAAGCGCGGCCTGACGCCCGAGGGCCGAGTCGTGGGACGCTTTGCCGCCACCGGAATCCGTCCCAAGTTCTATGAGAAGCTGCTCGCGGCCGGGATTCGTCTCCGGCCCGACCTGTTCGACGAGGTCGCGGAGGTTTGACGCAATGAGTTTCGCCATCATTCTCCTCGTGGTTTGGTTTTGCTCGGTCGTCATCTGGCTGCTCGTCACCGGCGCGCTGAAGACCGCCGACGTGGACCGCATCCGGCAGCGGTTGGCGGGCACGCAGAAGGGCGGCAAGAAAAAGAAGAAGGAGGCGGCCGCCCCGCAGAACCTCATACAAGAGGAACAAATCACCAGCAAGTACACGGTCCGCCTGCTCCAGAAATACAAGGTCCACGAGAAGCTCCAGGAGATTCTCGACCAGGCCGGGTTGCGGTGGCGTCCCACGCGCCTTGCTCATGCCTGCCTCGGCTGTTTTCTCGGCGCTTACATCCTGGTCTGGTCCCTGGCCGATTTCCGCAGCATCGCTCTCATCGCCGGCCTCATCGCCGGCTGCGTGCCCTTCGTCTATGTGTGGCGCAAACGGGCGGCCCGGTTGAAAAAGTTCGAAGAATTGTTTCCCGAGAGCCTCGAGTTCGTGGCGCGCTCCATGCGGGCCGGGCATGCCTTCTCCGTCTCTCTCGAAATGATTCACCGCGAGTTCCAGGAACCGCTCTCGGGCGAGTTCCGCCGCACCTTTGAAGAGCACAATCTCGGCCTCCCGCTCGACATGGCGCTACAGAAGCTCGCCAAACGTGTCCCCTCCCTTGACGTTCACTTCTTCGTCTCCGCGGTCATGCTGCAAAAGCGGACCGGCGGCAACCTGGCCGAGATCCTCGATAAGCTGGCCTACGTCATCCGCGAGCGGTTCAAGCTGCGCGGCCGCATTCGCGCCGTCAGCGCCCACGGCAAGATGACGGGTCTTGCTCTCACCTGCATCCCCATCGGCGTCGCCGTGATTCTCTTCTACGTGAATCCCGAATACGCCAAGTTCTTCTTCGTCGATGAGGTGGGGCACTATATGGCCGGCGCAGCCATCGCCCTTCAACTGATCGGCTACGGCGTCATCAAGAAAATCGTCACCATCGAGGTCTGATCAACATGGCATTCGCAATCAGCGTTCTCATCTTCTTGCTGCTGGCCATCGGGATCAGCTTCGCCGGCCTCAAACTCTGGGTCCGCCCCAAAGAGGCGATTGAGCGCGTCGCCGGCGGCGGTTCCGCCGGCGTCGACGTCGCCCCCACGCACCCCAGTCTCGCGCTGCGCGAGGTCGTCGAGAAACTTGGACGTGTGGCGCCGCCCTCGCCAAAAGACGTCACCATCATGCAGCGGAGGCTTATCCGCGCCGGCTATCGCAGCGGCAACCCGCTCACCCTTCTTTACGGGACCAAGGTGCTGTGCGCCGTCGTCTTCCCCATCATCACCAGTATCCTTGTCCTGAGCTCCAGCGCCGAGGCCAGCAACAAGTTCCTCGCCGTGGCAGCCTCGGCCGGGCTCGGTTTCTTCGGCCCGAATGAATTCGTCAACTGGCGCGCCCGACGCCGCCAGAAACAGGTCAAGCGCGGGCTGCCGAACGCATTGGACCTGATGGTGGTTTGCGTCGAATCCGGGCTTGGCCTCGACCAGGCGATCCTCCAGGTGGCCAAGGAACTCGATGTCGCCCACCCGGAAATCAGCGAGGAGTTCGCCCTCGTCAACCTCGAATTGAAAGCCGGCAAACGCCGCGCCGAGGCGTTGCGCAACATGGCCGAGCGCACCGCCGTCGATGACCTCAAAAAACTGGTGGCCGTCCTCATTCAGGCCGATCGCTTCGGAACCGGCGTGGCCCAATCCTTGCGCGCTCACGCCGACTACATGCGCGTGCAGGCGCGCCAGATTGCCGAGGAGAAAGCCGCCAAACTCGGCGTGAAACTCGTGTTTCCGATCTTTTTCTGTATCCTGCCTTCGCTCTTTGTCGTGACGGTGGGACCGGTTGTCGTGAAAATCGTGAGGGAACTGCTCCCCATGATGAACAACATGTAATTGCGTTCGATTGAAATTCCGGAGGGAACCCGGCGCCTACCCGGGCGTCCGTCAAGGGATCCTCCGAAACCCGTGGGAAAGGAGAATGGCGACGATGGATAGCTCAATGGTTCGCATTGTTTGCGCGGTTTTGGCTGCTTTGTTTCTCGGCCTGATCGTGATGCGCCGCAAGAAGAGCGTCGACGAGTAGACTCGCGGCGGCTCGGGTTGTAGCGGTCCAAACAGGAGAAGTTCCGCCAATACGGCAATTGTGGAGGCGGCTCGCGCTCTGCGTGCCGCCCTCTGCAAACCCTGATGGATCGTTTTGGATGCTCCCGCACGGCCGGCCGGTCCTTGTGGAGACACTATGGAACTCCCGAGCCAGCCTATGTCGGCGAGCGGTTGTGAAAGAAAAAAGGAAAATCACCTCAAAAAAGAGGAAGTGTGAAATCGTTGGCGAAGACAGGATATCGACGAGCGGAGTGAAGCTTATGAACAAGAGGATCTTTGGTTGGAGGCTGTTGGAAGCAGGGCGCCGCTGGCTGGCCCTGGCTGGCGCGGCCTGTATTTTGCTCGCCGCCACGCAGTCGCTTCTTGGCGGCGTGGCCGGCAAAGTTGTGGCAATCGGAGGCAATGCTTCGGACCTCGCGCTCGACGAGGCCCGCGGTGTGCTCTATGTGGCGAACTTCACCGCCAACCGCGTCGAAGTGGTCTCGCTCGGCGATGGCTCCGTGCAATCTTCCATCAACGTCGCCGCGCAGCCTTCTTCGCTCGCGCTCAGCCCTGACGGCCGCTATCTCGTCATTGCCCATTTCGGCAGCTTCGCCGCCGGCTCAAGCAATAACGGTCTGACGGTCATCGATCTGGCCACCAACGGCCGCCAGACTTTCGTGCTCGGAAGCGCTCCCCTCGGCGTCGCCTTCGGCATCGATAACCAGGCGCTGGTGGCCACCGCGAGCGAATTCATTTTGTTCGATCCCATCACCGGCAATACGCGCGCCCTGGGATCCTTCTCGACCCTCACCACCAAGTCCCTGCCGCAACCGGTGGCAAACTTCCCCTCGAACATCGTCGGCGCGTCCATGGCCGTGAGCGGCGATGGCTTGTGGATTTTCGGCTCTGCCGCGGTGTCGTCCGGGTCGGGTGGCGCATCCGGCGGCCAGTCCCTCGAATTCACTTACAGTGTCACTACGAAAAGCATCAATTCCGTGCTCTGGACCTGGTCGCCTCCGCCCGGCCCCCGCGCCGTCAGTTCCAACTATGACGGCAGCGTCCACATGAGCGGCTGGGCCATGTTTGACCGGCAGTTGCTCAACGGCCTGTCCCAGTTCCCTGGCGCCTCCGGCGCCTTCAACATTGGTACTCACGTCTTCGACAACGCGCGCGGCCGTCTCTATGCGCAATTCTCCGCCACCGCCCAGACCTCCTCATCCTCCCAGCAGACCGCCGCTCCGCCCGTCCTGCAGGTGCTCGATGCCGATAATCTCGCCGTGCTCGATCAACTCAACCTGCCCGAGAACTTCGCCGGAAAGAGCATCATCAACTCCGACTCCTCGATGCTCTTCGGCATCTCCGACAGCGGAATCCTGATGGTTCCCATTGGCAGCCTCGATAGCATGCCTCGCATCGCGGCTACAAAGGAAGACGTTGTCTTCCGCGGCAACTTCTGCGACCGCCGCGTCACCTCGCAAGAGGTTACCATCCTCGATCCCGGCGGCGGGAACACCGACTTCACGCTCAGCGTGAGCACCTCCGGCGTATCCGTTTCTCCCTCGAGCGGAGTCACGCCGGCCACCATCCGCATCAACGTCGATCCGAACGCATTCCAGAATACGAAGGGCACCGTTACGGCGTTTATCAAGATTACCAGTGCCCGCGGCGTGAACATCCCCAAACAAGTTCGTGTCCTCATCAACAATCGCGAACCCGACCAGCGCGGCACGGTGGTCAATGTAGCCGGCAAACTGGTCGACCTTCTCGCCGATCCGGTCCGTGACCGCTTCTATGTTCTTCGTCAGGACACCAATCAGGTCTATGTCTATGACGGCAGCACGCAAACGCGCATCGCCACTCTCAAGACCGCGAATACGCCCACTCAGCTTGTCATCACCTTCGACCGCCGCTACCTCATGGTGGGTCATGACAACGCCCAATTGATCAAGGTGTTCGATCTCGACACCCTGGAGGAATCCTTACCCATCTATATGCCGGGGGGCCACTACCCCAGGTCCATAGCTGCCAGCGCCAAGGCGATCCTCGTCGCCAGCCGCGTTGCCGGTCCGGAAAACAAGATCTCCCGAGTGGACTTCGCTTCTCGAACCGCTACCCCGCTCCCTTCACTCGGCATCTTCGAGAACAAAATCGACATCAACACTGTTCTCGTGGCCTCGCCCAACGGCAGCACTATTTTCGGCGCTCAGTCGGATGGCACCGTGTATCTCTACGACGCCAATGTCGACACATTTACTATCTCGCGGAAGGACTTCACATCCCTCTCCGGAGCCTATGCTGCCTCCAACTTCAACCAGTTCGTTATTGGCAATTCGCTGTTGAACGCCTCGCTCGTCCAAACCACGCAGTTCGAAACAGGCACCGGAAAGAGCTCCGGCTTCGCCTTCCTCGACCAGGGCGGCTTCCGTACCACGTCGCCGGATTCGTCCAGCCCCGGCGTGATCGAGCGCGTCACCAATCAGAGCGGTCAGCTTTCCCGCGCCACACGCCTCGTTGAAGCGCCCATCCTGCCGCAGGCCACGCAGGGCAGCTCGACGGCGCAAAATGGAGCCGCGCAAAGCTGGGTGCAGGTCTTTACACGCTCCGTCCAGCCGCTCTATAGCCGCAACGCGCTCATCGCTCTCAGCACCTCCGGATTCACGGCGCTTCCCTGGAGTTTCGATGCTTCCGTCGCCGCCCCCCGCATCGAGCGTGTCGTCAACGCCGCCGACAACACCGCCTCCGTGGCGCCCGGCAGCCTCGTTTCCATCTTCGGGGCCAATCTCAGCCCCATCAACCAGGCTACCCAGTTGACGCCCCTGCCCACGGCGCTCGGCGAAAGCTGCCTCACCGTGAACGGCTTGCCGCTTCCTGTTGTCTTCGTCTCCCCCGCGCAGATTAACGGCCAGATTCCGTTCCAGGTGGACGGCAACGTCAGCCTCATCCTGCGCACCCCGGGCGGGGTCAGCGACACCTTCAACTTGACTATTCTTCCCACCGCTCCCGGAGTCTTTCGCAACGGAGTTGCCGGAGCCCGCAATGACTTGCCCGCGGTGTTCCGCGCCAACAACGGACTCCTCGTCACGGACACGAACCCCATTCACCGTGGAGACACCATCACCATCTACCTCACCGGTCTCGGCCGTACCTCGCCTGCCGTCGAAGCCGGCGTCCCCGCGCCCGGTGATCCTTTGGCCAGCGTCATCGTGCCGCCTGTCGTGATGCTCGGAGGCGTCGCCCTGCCGGTCGAGTTTGCCGGCCTCACCCCCGGGTCCATCGGCGTCTACCAGATCAACGCACGCGTTCCCAGCGATGTCCGTCCCGGACTCGATCAACCGTTAACCATCAGCCAGGGGTCGAGCGCTTCCGCGATTGGCGTAAGGGTTGTGGATTAGGCGCCCCAACGCGAAACCGAACCTCGCTACAGACAACAGAATCGGAGGCCGGTGAACCCGCCGGGAACCGGCCTCGAAAGGAAAATTCCATGAAAGCAATACACGTGATTCTTGTCTCCGCTCTCGGTTTGCTCCCCACCTGCGCCCTCGCGCAGAAGTGGGAGGTTGGAGCCGTGGGTGGAGGGTCCTTCTATACCTCAAACGATGTCAATCTCGGCAGTAACTCCGTCAAGGCCTCCTTTGCTCCCGGCTTCGCCGCGGGCTTCGTCCTCAGCCAGGAAATGGGCCGCCACTGGGGTGGTGACATTCGCTACACCTACGAACGCAACGACGCACAACTCGATGGAAACGGCGCCAAACCCACCTTCGCCGCGCAGGCTCACGCCATCCACTACGACTTCCTGTACTTCTTCAGTCCCTCCGGAGAAAAGACGCGCCCCTACATCTCCTTCGGAGCCGGCATCAAGTACTACCGCGGCACGGGCGCCGAGGCGCTCACCCAGCCTCTCTCTGAATACGCCCTCCTCACCAGGAGCACCGACACTACTCCGATGGCCAGCGTCGGTTTCGGCGTCAAATTCCGCGTCAGCGAAAAATCCAATATTCGCATCGAAATCAAGGACTATATCTCACCCACTCCAACAAAGGTCATCACCCCGAACCGCGGCGCTTCGCTCTCCGGCTGGGTGAACAACTTCTTGCCCATGATCGGGATTACCTACATCTTCTAGGCGGAGAAATTCCCGCCGCTGTTCCCAGACTGCCTCATCGGGTGTCTAAGATTAGGGAATGAGCCTGGGAGTTACTCGATGCGTTCTTCTTCTTGCCGGCGGATTCGCGCAGCTTGTCGCGCAGAATCCACCCGCGAAACTTCCCAAACCGCTCGCCGATGCCGTCGCCGGAGCCAATGCCGCCGGCTACGTCGGCAGCGGCGTCTGCAAAATGTGCCACCCCGATGTGTGGCAGAATTTCTTTCGCAATCCTCACTACAAGAGCCTTGCCTCCGGTAAAGAACCTCCTGACCGTACAGGATGCGAAGGCTGCCATGGCCCGGCCAAACGTCACATCGAGGCCGCCGGCGGCAAAACCACCATCCCCGTGGCCTTCTCGCTGGCCACGCCTCGTAAAGTACTCGATACCTGTCTCACCTGCCACGCCAAGGACTATTCGCGAGCCGATATCCGCCGCTCTCCTCACTCCCAGGAGGGCATCGCCTGCAACAGTTGCCACTCCATCCACAAGTCCCCTGTCCCGAAATTCCTCCTCGCCAAACGCCAGGCGGACCTTTGTTACGGATGCCACGCCAACGTCCGTACCCAGTTCTCCATGCCCTTCAAACACCGCGTCAACGAAGGTTTCATGAACTGCACCGATTGCCACAACCCCCATGGAACGCCCGCCCCCACCTGGCGCATGGGGCTCCGCCCTCGCATGGTCAGCCAGGCCCTCGGCAATGAAGAACCCTGCCTCAAATGTCATTCCGACAAACGCGGCCCGTTCGCCTATGAACATCCCGCCGTGCGCGTCGACGGCTGCGAAGTATGCCACAATCCGCACGGCTCCACGAACGCAAAGTTGCTTCGCCGCACCAGCGTATTCACCACCTGTCTCGAATGCCACAACGGCGCCGGAACCTTCGGACGCCAGGCCGATGGCATCACCCTCCAGTCCCCCTCTCACAACATGAACAGCCCGCGCTATCAGAACTGCACCACCTGCCACATCCGCATCCACGGGTCGAATTCCGACCGGTTGTTCCTGAGGTGACCCATGCGAAACACGATTCTCCTGCTCCTGCTTCCCATCGCTGTTTTCGCGCAGCCCACTGTCGCTCCCACGCCGGAATCCGTCGGCAATCCGAAGGGCGAGAACACCGGCGGCTACAACATCCTGAACTCCTTCGAACTCGGCCTCCGCTGGAACACCGTCGATGGCAACTACGGCAAATATCGCAGCGACGTCAATTTCGGCAACGGCCTCCGCCTTCTCGGCAGCCAGTTGCGTGTCGACTCCCGCGACGGGCACGGGAAGTTCTTCGACAACCTCTCGCTCACCACTCTTGGACTCGGCAACGACCCCTATGAGTCCGCCGTGCTGCGCATCGAAAAGAACGGCATCTACCGCTATGACATGAACTGGCGCATGAACGAATACTTCAATCCCGCGCTCACCATCGCCAACGGAGAACATGCCTTTAACACGCGCCGCCAGCTTCAGGACCACGACTTCACCCTGTTCCCGCAGTCCAACTACAAACTGTTCTTCGGCTACAGCGGCAACACCCAGACCGGACCGGCTCTCACCACCGTGCAGGTGTTTGACTCCCGCGGCGACGAATTCCCCCTCTTCTCGAACATCAACCGCCGCCGCCGCGAGTTCCGCCTTGGCGGCGAAGCCGCCCTTTTCGGCTTCAATCTCAACGTGCTCCACGGCTGGGACCATTTTCGCGATGAGACGCCCATCGGCCTGCTCACGCCTCGGGAGCCCGGCAACAATCCGCTCGACAACACCACGCTCTCTGCCTTCTCCCGCACCGAGCCCTACAGCGGCGATAGCCCCTACTGGCGCATCGCGCTGTTCCGCAATGCGCGTCTCTTTTCCCTCAATGCCCGCTACAACAACGTCTCCGGACGCCGCAACTTCCTCCTTGACGAATCCGTCATTGGAACCGACCGCTTCGCCTCCGCCGCCAACCGTCAGTTCGTCGCCTCCGGCGCCGGCAGCCGCCCCCTCGTTTCGGGCAGCTTGAACATTATTCTCCTCCCCACCACCCGTCTCACCATCTCCAATCACACGGCTTTCAACAATACACGGATGGACGGCAACGCCCGGTTCGTCCAGGTGGATAATGGCGCCGCCAGCGAGACGATCCTCAATTTTCAATTCCTCGGCATTCGCGCCATCGAAACCCTCACCGATGCCACCTTCGCCCTCACCAGCCGCATCGGTCTCTATGGCGGCTATCACTACTCCAATCGCGAAATCCGCTCGATCGAGGGACAGGCTTTCTCCGGCATCAGCGATGCCTTCCGCGTCAGCCGGCAGAATCACCTCCACGCCGGACTCGCGGGGCTTCGTCTGCGTCCCCTCAAGCCCCTTACCATCCAACTGGACGCCGAAATCGGACGCGCCGACAACCCCTTCTTCCCCATCTCGGAAAAAAACTATCAAGCCCTCAACGGCCGCGTGCAGTATAAATGGAAATCCCTCCTGCTCTCCGCTCTCACCCGCACCTTCTACAACACCAATTCCATCAGCCTCTTTGCTCACAGCTCCCGCTCACGCCAGTATGCCTTTGATATGAGCTGGTCGCCCTCCGCCTGGCTCTCCTTCGATGCCGGCTATGGCAAGCTCCACCTCGATACCCTTACCGGAATTGCCTACTTCGCCAGCTCGCAACTCATCGACGGCAACGCGCTCTACGTCAGCAATCTTCACAGCGGCAACTTCGGCGCCCGCCTCGCCATCCGCAAGCGCGCCGATCTCTACATCGGCTACAGCATCGTCAAAGATACCGGCGACGGACGCTCCTCTTACCTGCTCCCCAACCCCTCCTCACCCGCGCAGTCCGCCTTCTACGCCGCTCAGACCTTCCCGCTCACCTATCAGACTCCGCAGGCCCGCCTTTCCATCAAACTCTACAATCGCCTTAGATGGAACCTCGGGTATCAGCACTACGCCTACTACGAGCAGTTTTATCCGCTCACCTACCAGAATTACCGGGCACACACGGGGTACTCGAGTCTGTTATGGTCATTCTGATAGGTTTTTCCGGTTCCTGCTGGCAACGGGGCGCCGGAAACGGCGCACATGATCGCCCCAACCACCTTCAACATCACGACGCTGCTCGTCCTCGCCATCACCATTTGGGTGCTGGCGGTCCGCTATCGCACCCGGCCCGATAACAACTGGCCGCTTTTCTACTACATCGCCCTGGTCGCCTACACCAAGAAATTCGAAGACGTCATCGACCCCGGTTTTGTCTTCGTCGCCGTCGTCGGCGCCCTCCTGTTGCGCTTCGAGTTCATGAGCGGCTGGGTACTGAAAGCCGTCATGTACATCGAGACCGCCTGCCTCGCCTATGTCATTCTCCGTTGCCTACAGGTCCTGTTCGGCTCCGGCTAGTGATCCAAACAAGCGCCTAAGGAATCTCCACCGGCATCCCCGCTTCGTTCCACGCCCGCCATCCTCCATCAAGCGAAATCGCCGCTCGATAACCCATCACTTGCAAATTGTCCGCCGCCAGGGCCGAACGATACCCTCCTCCGCAATACAACACCAGCGTCGTATCCTTGTCCGGAAACAGGTGCTCAATGTCCCGCTCGATGATCCCCTTGCTCAGGTGAATCGCTCCCCGCGCATGGCCCGCCGCCCATTCGCTTTCCTCCCGTACGTCCACCAGCACTACCTCCGCCCCGTTCCCGGCCAGTTCCACGTAACCGGCCACATCCACGTGCCGGATCCGTGTCTTGGCGTCATCCACCAGCGCCAGAAACCCCGCGCTGTGCGTCTTCCCCATCATTCCCGTCCCTCCCGCACTCTGCGAATTTGCGCCCCCACGCCCGCCAGCTTCTCCTCAATCCGCTCATACCCGCGGTCGATATGATACACCCGGTCAATGATGGTCTCGCCTTTGGCGACCATCGCCGCCAGCACCAGCGACGCGCTCGCCCGCAGGTCCGAGGACATCACCTGCGCCCCGCTCAGCTCCCTTGGTCCGGCCACAATCGCCTGCCTTCCTTCGATGCGAATGTTCGCCCCCATGCGCATCAACTCGGAAGCGTGCATGAACCGGTTTTCAAATATCGTCTCCATGATCAGGCTGATTCCGTCCGCCTGCGTCATCAGCGCCATGTACTGCGCCTGGAGATCCGTCGGGAACCCCGGATGCTCTTCCGTCGTCACATCCACGCTGCGCAGCCTGCCGTCGCCCCGCACCCGCATGCAGGAACTTCCTTCGGCTGCCACTTCCACTCCCGCCTGCCGCAGCTTCACTGTCAGCGCCGTCAGATGCTCCGGCCGGCACTCCGTCAACAGCAACTCCCCTCCCGTGATTGCTCCCGCGATGAGAAACGTCCCCGCCTCGATGCGATCCGGAATTATGCGGTGCTCGGTTCCGTACAACCGGTCCACCCCTACCACCCGAATCGTCGATGATCCCGCCCCCTCGATCCGTGCGCCCATCCGCGTCAGCAGGTCCGCCAGGTCCGTCACCTCCGGCTCCCGCGCCGCGTTCACCAGCACCGTCTCCCCCTTGGCCAGCACCGCGGCCATCAGCAGATCTTCCGTTCCCGTCACCGTGATCCGGTCAAAATGCACTACCGCGCCGCGCATGCCATCCGGTGCGGCCGCCTCGATGTACCCGTGCGATTGCGTCACCTCCGCCCCCAATTGCTCCAGCCCGTGGACATGCAAATTGATCGGCCGCGCCCCGATCGCGCATCCGCCCGGCATCGATACCCGAGCCCGCCCGTGGCGCGCCACCAGCGGCCCCAGCACCAGGCTCGAAGCGCGCATTGTCTTCACCAGTTCATAAGGAGCCTCCGGCTGCGTGATCCGCGCCGCCTCAATCCGAACTGTCCCGCCTTCCACCTGTGTCCGCGCGCCCGTCGAGCCCAGCAGGCTCACCATCGTCGCGATGTCCCGCACGCGCGGAATCCCGTGCAGCACCACCGGTTCTTCCGTCAGCAGCGATGCCGCCAGCGCCGGCAGCGCCGAATTCTTCGCGC
>JADLBG010000084.1 GCA_020847895.1 Bryobacterales bacterium | reverse complement strand
CGCGATCTCTCGTCGAGAACATTCTCCAGGGCGGCGAAGCGGAGACGGACGGCAGCCAGAGTATCCACTACTTCAGGATACTCCGAAACATTCTTAGATGGAAATGTTATTTCTTAACGGTGCCTAAGTCTCCCCAGCCATAGCGTCGGTCCGACCCGGCGGCGCAATGACGCAGCGTGAGCTTAACCGCCTCCAGATCGAGATCGCTCCGTAGAAAAAGATATCCAGGAAATCGAAGCTGCCCTCGTGTCTTCGGATCCACCGGTGAAAGGAACTCTGCTTCATTTCATGCAGAGCGCCATCCTCGGCTGAAAGTCGGGGCGGCGCCAACGCGGTCGAAGTCTGCAAGAAGACGAACCGGGATTCAAAATCGGCAGACGTCATGTCCACGTACCACAACCCGCCTGCCGAATCATACCGGGGCAATTTCACCGGCGCTCGCGCCCTCTCCATACCGCGCAAGAGTCTTCGGTTAACGCAGTCACAGCCAAATACAAATTATTTTGCATGTCGCAAATCACTGAAACGGAATCATTTCCAGGCGCCTCCCTCTTCTCTCTCCCTCTGCGCGCTCGCGCCTGCCCTGTATCCTCAAGTCGAGTCGAGAGTTCGACACGCAAGGAGAAACAAAATGCGCGATTTAGAAAAAAAGCAGCAAATCGCCCGGGAAAACGGCAGCAAGTCGAAAGGCCCCATTACCCCGGAGGGAAAGAAACGCTCCTCCCTCAACGGCATCACTCACGGACTCGCGTCCAAGTGCGTCGTCCTCGCGAACGAATCCCAGGAAGCCTATGACGGACTCCTCACCGCCCACCGTACCGAGTGGCAGCCCGCTTCTCTCACCGAAAGCAACCTTGTCACTGCCATGGTCAACTCCTACTGGCGCCTCTGCCGCATCTGGTCCATGGAAACCGCCCTCTTCGACTCGGAAATGTTCACCCAGAAAGGGGATTTCGAAGCCGCCTGGTCCAATCACCACCCTGCCATGCGCGCCATGGATGCCATGGCTTCCATCGATTATATGGCCCCTGGAACCCTCGACATCCTTCACCGCTATGAAGTCCGCTACGAACGGCTCTACCGCTCCTCCATGGACCAACTCCTGAAACTCCGCCGCCTCCGCCACGCCCCGGACATCACCCCCACGCTCTTCGTCACCCCCGCCGGTCTCACCGCGCCCAACGCGCCCGAAGATCCGGCCCCCACCCCGGAACCACCGCCAACCCCAGCCAACTGGCTCACCCGCATCCTCGCCTTCCTCCTCTCCCTGCTCGTGTTCCTCCCTCCTTCCCCGCGCAAATCCTCCAAAAAACGCAGCAACCGCACTCATTTTCCAACTGAACCGATCACCCTTCCCGAACTTCCTCCCTTCACCTTCTATTTCCCCGAATTTTTCTCCTGGCTCTCGGTCTTCACCCGCGATGCTGCCCCTCCGGCCCAGGAAATACCTTCTCCGAATGCCGAATGACCAGCACGAAGTCATCAGGAACAGTGGGCGCGTGAAGATTGTCGCAAGCGCTGGACCGCCGCCATTCACGGTGAGATCGCAACCGCCCAGGCGGCCTCGTCCACCCCTGTATCCGGTACGCGCCTGCTCCCCGAACCTGCCCTTTCCTCATTCTCCCGGCAAGCCGACCCTCCGGATCAGATCTCGAAACCGCGGATCCGAGCGGTACGCTGAATTCTTCTCCCATACTGCCAGCCACGCAATCCCCTGTTCCCGTTGCTGATAAGCATTCTCGAGCGAAGCGAAAAACTGTTGCTCGTCACCCAGCCCAATATAAGCGTGTGCAAACGCGATCGCCGGGACATAACGTTGGCGGGCCTCCGCCTTCAACTCGTCCAACAGCTTGCGCGCCTCCGCCTTGCGGCCCGCCAGACCGTAAGTTTCCGCGAGCGTTCCCACAATCGCCGGGCTTCTTCCGGAAAGTTTCGCCGCCTTTTCCAGCGCATCAATCGCTTCGGCAAACATGGATTTCGAGGTGTAACTGGAACCTATGCGCCATAGCGCCCACAGATAATCCGGATCGGCATCGAGCACCTTCCTCAGTTTCCGGATCGCTTCGTCGTGCCGGCGTGCGTGCTGCAAGATCCAGCCGGTCTGCGTCTGAATGATGGGAGAAAGGGGATCGAGTTGTTCCGAGAGCCGAACCTCCCGTAACGCTTCCTCCGGACGTTTCCACATTGACAGGAAATGGGAGTACCACAAGTGTGCCGGGGCATAGCTCGGGTTTAATTCGATGGCGTGCCGGAATCCAGCCTCGGCCTCGGCCCACTCCCAATCGTAGAGCTTTGCGTAAGCCAAAGCCGCATGCGCTTCGGCCAACTGGGGATCGACCTCCAATGCCCTCTTTGCAGCCGCGATTGCGAGAGGGCGGATTTCCATTGGGCGCTCGCCGCCGATCAGCACCGTCCCCAGTTGGTTGTAACAATCGGCTAAGCCCGCATAGGCCTCCGCGTAAGCCGGGTCTGCATCAATTGCTTTGCGGAAGAAGACAATGGCGGTCCGAATGTGATCCGCTGTTCGCTTGTTCCAATAGTAGCGGCCCCGCAGGTAAGCCTCGAAAGCCTGTTGGCGGACCCGACCCCTGCCGGCCCGGGCCCGTAACTCCGGCTGCATCTGTGCCTGAATCTCATGAGCAATGGAAATGGCCACTTCACTCCAAAGCCTGGGTATGTCCGTCAAATCGCGTTCGTACGTTTCTCCCCACAGATGTTTGTCCTCAGCCCCGTCGAGTAGTTGAACGCTCACCCGCGCTCGGGCGCCAAAGCGGGCGATGGAGCCTTCGATAAGCGCCTCGGCATGCAACTCTTGCGCGATCTGCGGAAGCGGCTTTCGGTTATCTCTGTATCTCATCACCGAACTACGGGAAATCACCCGCAGAACCGTGATTTTCGCTACTTCGCCTATGAGGACCTCCGTCAGCCCGTCGCAAATGAAATCGTCGTCGGGCTTGCCCGAGAGGTTGCGGAACGGCAGCACCGCGAGCGACTTGTATAGCGGCGCATGGAGACCGCGGTTCTTCAGCCACAAGAATGTTGCCACCCCGCTCACCGCCGGTATGGTGAGCGCGGCCATTACCGTACGCCGGGTCTGCCGGGCCGCTGAATGTGCGCCTGAGGGAACGTCTATGGTCTGCCCGGGTTTCTCGACGGCATCCCCCGCCGCGGTTTCCTCCACCTCCCCCACGAAGCGATATCCGCGTTTCGGGATTGTCTCAATGTAGGCCCGGCCGCTCTCCCCCTCGCCGAGTGTCCTGCGCAGTACGGAGATGTGGTGCGCGAGATTGGTTTCCTCGACGAAAGTATCTGGCCAGACAGTGTGGAGCAGCGTTTCTTTGTCCACCGGCTGGCCCGCGCTCTCGAGCAGCGCCAGGAGGATATCGACGGCTTTGGGTGGTATCCGGATCACATCCCCGTTGCGAAGCAGAACCCGAGTATCCGGATCCAGCCGGAAGGCGCCGAAGATGTAGAAGCGCTTTGCCGTCAACCTAACCTACGCCTCCGTTCAGAAAAAATCCACACTTTCTAAACAACTTCATTGACGCCTGATGCTAGCGTGGGGCAGCAGTCATTCGCGAGCCGATCTGGCCTCGGCTGAGATTGTAGCACTCGGTTCGGGAGACGGCGGCCGGCCAGCCGGACAGGAGATCTCTGTGTGCCTGAAGGTTCAGGGGCGGTTTGATGACTGCTGCACTCTTGTAAACCCGTCAAGAAAAGGAGATTCCTCAACATGCGGCGAAAAGCTTTTCAAACTATCGGTTGGTGCCTGCTTCTGGCGCTTCCCTTTCCGGTGTTCGGACAGCCGGAGAACTGGCAGGTTCTGCAATTCCCCGGTCCCTCAGGCCCGGTTGGTCCAACGTGGTGCTTAGGAATGAACCCGCGAGGCGACATGGTGGGCTATTTTGTTCAACCGCCCGACCGCGGCTTTCTGGTGAGTCATGGTACATACTCCGCTATCGATGCGCCGGGGGCGAGCTGGACGCACGCCTGGGGGATTAACGCCCGGGGCGACATCGTCGGAGATTTCCGCGTTCCCACCGATCCCGCTGGGATGATTCACGGCTTTCTGGTCTCGAAAGGGACGCTCACAAGGATCGATTACCCGGGCGTCGCCATGACCCATCCTCGTGACATAAGCCCGACAGGGGACATCGTCGGCGGCTACATGGCCACCCCCACTTCTCCCTGGGTGGGACTGCTCATGGACAGGCATGGTGCCACTACGGAGATCCGTGTGCCGGGCGCCGTCTCGACTTCCCCCTTCGGCATCAATGCCCAGGGGGATATCGTCGGCGAGTTTCGCGATGCCGGTGGATTACATGGATTCCTCCGTACGGCGGCCGGTGCCATCACTCAACTTGACTACCCCGGCGCTACCTCCACATCGGCGTGGAAGATCAACACGAGAGGCGACGTCATCGGCTACTACTGGGACGCAGGTACCCCGTCACGTTCGCATGGCTTTCTGTTTAAAGACGGTGCTTACTCCAGCATCGACTACCCTGGCGCGACTCACACCATGGTCCACGGCTTGAACTCAGAGGGGGAAATGTGCGGCATGGTCAGCTTCTCCCCCCTCGGAGCACCAATTGCATGGGGAGGGTTCTCTCGAACCTGGTGAAAACCTCGTAACAGCGATTCCGGATTGGTCCGCGCCGCGGACCAATCCGTCTTTCGTCCCCGGCCAACAGTCGCCCAGCCTCAACTGGCCGGGTGGTGAACTCGTCTTCCGCCTACGCCAACCCCAACTGCCGGACGGCCTCTCCGGCTCCGCTCAAGTTCGTCAGCCGCATCTCGGAATACTTCCGCGATAGCAGCACCCCATCCGCACCGGCCTGGAACGCCGCCAGCACCGCATCCCTCGTGCCCAGATGTGCCAGCCTACCTCTACGTTCGGATTGGCCTTCTTCGCTGTTTCGTAGATAGCCTGATAGGTTTCCCGCAGGGAATCCGTCCAGAACATCTCCCACGCCAGCAACTCGGGGTAGCGCAGCATCAACCGCCACAGCGTGACATAGTACCCGTCCACCGGCCGACGCCGCGCTCTTCCTGCTCTTACGAATTTCTCCAGTTCGAGATACCCTTGCTTGACTCGGTCGATATTGATTCCCTTGGCGCGACCCTTCTTCAGACAAAATTCGCAGAAACAGGTGACCCTGCCCGGGTCACGGCCAGCGCCTCCGTGGCTGGCGCCGAGCGCATTCGAAAATGCCTCCTGACGATCGCTCCCCCACATCACCCCATCCACCGGATAGGAATGTACGTAATCCTCCGTCAGCCCCGTGAGAAAACCGCGATAGTCCGGATTGTTGAAACACAGAGTGGTTGCATTGCGCCCGTTCAGCTCTTTTTCCTGAAGCCTCCCGATGTTCGGCAGATCGTTCCGGAACACGTCCTCATACCAGCAGATCACCCTCATCCCACGTTTTCTCGCTGCCGGCAGGACCGCGTCCAGCACGTCAAAATCCCCATGGTCCGGCGCGCGAAAATCGCGGAACACCGTGCTGCCGTAATACTGTGGATGGATCACCGTATAGTTGCCGCCATGGTAGTTCAGATCGTATTCCTGCTTGCCATGATCGGCCAGGGGTTGTCCGGGCACCTGCCTCCCGGCGATGCCTCTGCCATATGTGAATGTGGCAATGAACAACGTGTTGACGTGTGCCCGCTGCTGCACATTATCGAGAACAGGCTCCACACCTTCGTCCATAAAGGATACGGCCCCCACCTGAATCCCGATCATCTTCTTTGCCGGCGCGGCGGGAGCAAGCGCGGCCAACGACGAACTGAGAAAATTGCGGCGCTGCATGATCGCTCCAATCCGAAAGGTCTACCGATCACTTGTACCACTCTTTGGCGCTAGACTGGGCGTGAAGACAAAACACGAACACCTCCGTTTTGGAGGTAGGGAAGGCGCCCGCAATGCCAACCGCAACCGATCAACTCTACGCGCAGCGGCTTAACCGGTACGTCACCGCCATGCGCAACCAAAAGCCGGACCGCGTCCCGCTCCGGCCCTTCGCCGCTGAGTTTACCGCCACCTACTCCGGCCACACTTCCCAGCAACTCGCCCACGACTACAATCAGGCATTTGATTCCGTCATCGCCTGCTGTAAGGGCTTCGATTGGGACGCCGTTGTTCCCAACATGGTCTACGTCTGGACGGGGCTCACCCAGTCCGCCGGTCTTCGCTACTACGCCATCCCCGGCATTGACGTCGGTCCCGAAGTCGGTTTTCAGTATCGCGAACCCGATGAGAACGACGCCTGGATGCGGCGCGAGGAATACGACGAACTCATCGATGACCCGGTGGGCTTTCTCTACAACACCTGGCTTCCGCGCGTTGCCGCCGAATTCGCCGAAGGCTCTTATCGAAGGGATATCGCCCTCGTGAAATCGGCCTGGGCCATGGCCAGTTACTTCAATGCTTTCGGCCCCCAGATCGAGCGTATGAAAGAAGAGTGTGGGACGGTTTCGTCGATCTCCGGCATGCTGAAGGCGCCGCTCGACATTCTCGCCGACAAGTTCCGCGGTTATCTCGGCCTGGCATTCGACCTGAAAGAGATACCGGACAAAGTGGAGAAGGCCTGTTACGCGCTGATGCCTCATCTCGCCTTCATCGCGCTCTCAGGCCTTG